>NZ_JBFHKV010000034.1:0-18640 GCF_041595215.1 Stieleria sp.
ACACGCCGACCTGATGAAGCAGTGGCGGGAATCGCTGAGTGAAAACGACGTCGACCTGTTCGTCAGCAAAGCCGATTTCGACAACTTCCTGTTGCGTGGCGACTTGTATCGAAACAAACGACTGATTCAAGACGTGTCCCAGATTTCCAGTGCAGACTTTCGTGCGTCGCTGTCCTGGTTCCGCTCCAATCTCAATGCGTCGCTGCAACGCAAAATCCTTCGCAAGGCCGCTCCCAAGGTCTTGAAACGACAGATCCGGGCGACCCTGGGCACCACCAAACGCAAAGCGGGGAACCCCGCAAACCAGCCGTCACCGACCGAGCAGGACGTGATCAATGACGATTGGATTCCCGATTTGGTCATCACCGCACTGCACGGCGAACCCGATGCCGCCCCCTGCCGAACCCACATCGTCGTTCCCTACGACAATTCGATCAACCTTTGGCCGATGCGGGAAAACATTGCCGCCGCCAAAAAAATCCGGATCACCAACCCCAACCTGAACCGTTTCTATCTGCTGACGGTTTCGGAGTGCTTGAAGTACATCCAGCCCGACGCCGAAATCGAATTCGTTTTTCACGACAACCAGCATTTGACTTGGTTCGGGCTAAAAGCCGTCATCAACCAGCTCGCCGCCGGGCGATTCGAACTGACCTACCAAAGCCAGAACCCACGCGAAGGCACGGAGAAGGGTTTTTCCAAATGGAGTCTCCGCTATCGCTGTCTGCGAGCAGACGCCCCCTGGCATACCGAACCGATGACGGGGCTGACGATCGGCGTGTTGACGCTCGGTGATCGGATGGAAGAGCTGAACGAATTGGTCGACACCGCGCGGAAGCATTGTGACGTTCCCTACGAGATCGTGTTGATCGCGCCACACAAGATCGAAGCCTTTGACGGGCACGACGACGTGCGGCAAATCCAATTCAGCGAGCGTGACGATCTGGGCTGGATCACACGCAAAAAGAATTTGATTTGCCAAGACGCCGCGTACAGCGACATTGTCGTCTGTCACGACCGCTTCGCTTTCACCGAGTCGTTCTTCACCGCCTTCCGCAGCTGGGGCTGGGCCTATGGCATTGCCGCGGTTCGTCTACAGTTACCCGACGGGAAACGCGCCCTCGACTGGGGTGTCGTCCGCGGCGACAACCACAGCTGGTGCCAGGGCGGATTGCTGAACTACCGTGATTACTCGCGATTCAGTTATGTCCCCGGCGGCGTGACGTTGATCCGCAAATCGTTCTGGCAACAGTTTCCCTGGTGCGAAGACCTGTACTGGAATGAACACGAAGACGTTGAACTGTGTCGACGCATCCAACGCGCCGGCACCAGAATCAGCTTTTTCCCCGGCTTGATGATCACCTCCCGCGATCGCTGGGTCGACGAAAATCCGCTGATCGATTTTTCCGATCAACAGGATCTTTGACGACGACCGCTAAACCGCTTGCCGCACGGTCATCTCACGGCAGGTGTGCAGGGTGTTTGGATCGATCCCCTTGGTCACCGCAACGATACGGTTGCGGGTATGGATCGAAAACGGCTGGGTCCCGGTCGCTTGGGCGGCAAAGTGCACGGCTTTGGCCACCGCTTCGCACTGCGTGTCATGGAACATCATGATAAAGCGTTCAGGATGCAAAAACGGCAGCACCGACTGGACATCCAAGACGGGTTGTTCACCGAAGTGGCCTCCGTCGATAAACGCAAAGTCCAGTTGGCGATCGTTCAACAGATCCGGAACGCCTTCGGGACTGCACGCGATTTCGTAGTCGACGACCGATTCAATCTTGAGAACTGACGCACCCTCCATCGCGAACTGCAATCCGCGGGGAAGTTGGTCATACTGTTCGTCACGCTGCAACTGGCGAAGTTTTTCGACGTGCGCCTGCGCTGAGGCGTGATCGTAGATGAAGTCTTCCATTTCTTCTTCGATATAGGCGTCGGCACTGATCAGGTGACCGCCGGTCTTTTCGAATGCCGTGGCAAGGAAGAAACTGCTAAACCCGAACGCCGTCGCGATTTCGTATCCGCTTTTTAATTCGTTCGCCGCGACCAGATAGTGCATCATCATCCCCTCTTCGAACGTCAACGAATAGGGAAACTTTCGATCGGGTAACTTGTACATCCAATCCAACTCGTCGAAGGCGAGCTGGTTCGGAAAGAGCACCGGTCCCAATTTGTCGGTGATCGGGACCAATCGTGGGCGAAGTTCTTCGGCCAATGCGACGCGGGTCGGATGCCAGGTCGGCAACATCGCCAGGTTTTGCGATTCGCCCCGCAGGTGATCGACTTCTTTTTGGCAGTGCGCTTGTCGCTCCTCGATCGAATCGATCTTCTTTCGGTGGAGTTCCAGGTTGGATGCCGACGCACTGCGCCCGCTCAACTGTGCGATGCTGCGGTCCAGCTCGCTCCGCAAGTTTATGATCTGCTGTTCGGCCGATGCTTGATGCTCGGCCAATTGCGTCTTCAGCCGCTTGCTTCGGCGCCAATTGGTGACGGCCAATCCCAGAGCGGCCGCCGAGGCGACCGTGGCAATGATCGATGAGTAGAGCATGGGCAATCAGCCCGCGACGGCAGCAGATCGTTCGAACAGCGAGACGACCGAGGGCAGCTGAACCTCGGGGCTGTCCATCTCGTGCATGTCGCAAACTTTGGTACGAATCAGAACTGGACCACCGTTATCAGAGATCAAGTAGTCTCCCGACCAGGTGACGACGATCAGATCCGATCCGCACAGTTTCGGATACACGCCTTCCGGGAAATCAGAAATGGTTTGTGCGGTGTCACGGAAAATTGACGCGTCTTTGTTTTCCTGGATGACGTGCAACAAATAGTTGCGATAGTGATCGGCGGACGCTTTGTCGGTCACCATCAACTTGTTGCCGACCAGACAGAACGGGGCGAACTGGCTGCCTTGAGGCGACCGCAGGAAGTCCAAGGTGCCCTCGATCACGCCGGGGCAAGTGCTGTTGAGAATATCGTCCAAGATCATGATGCCGCCTGGCACCATCATTTGCGAGACCAACGCTGCATCGCTCAACACCTCGTGAGCCAAGTGGCCGCCATCGACGCTGAACAGCCGGAAATCTCCCTCGACACTCTGTCGGATTTTCTCGGGCGTCAGCTTGGTCGAATCCTCTTTGATGAGCGTCAGTTTCCCGGCGGTGGACGCATCCAAATTGAAACGGTTTTCCACCCGTCGGGCAAACCCTTCCGGGTCCGGCGAATGCACAAAGGAATCGATTCCGGCGACCTTTTCGTTTTCGCGGCTGAGCAGTCCGAGCAGGAACAGATAACGTCCCTGCCAAACACCGATTTCACCCAGGTTGCCTTGCAGGCCGTCTTCGATCTGCTTCATCCCTAACAGCGCGGTGATGTAAGCGGCACTCTGCCACAGCCAACCGGGAGTGCTTCGATGTCCGATGTTGACGTAATCGTCGAGTGTGGCTTTTTGCTCAGATGACAACATGTTGGTAAACCTTTCTTGGAGGTTGAGTAGTTGCTTTCAGGTTCCTGCGATTGGCTCGCCGGTCATCGGTTCAATGCACAGCGGGACGATCAGACGACGGTAAATTAGCGAGCACCCGACTTTTGCCGCAATGTCATTTCCGGGCACGCGGTCCGATTAGGCAGCAGCCGCTTCGTCACGGGCAGCGGTCGAGGCACCGCACGATCCCTCACCCAACGCATCGTGAACACGCTGCTGACGCAATTGATCCAGCGTGACCGAGGGCTCGACGCGGCGGGCGTACAATTGCATCCATTGGGCGAAATGACACAGGGCCATGTTGCCGTTGTCCCACACCATGCTCAACCGTTGGTCGACGTTGTAGTTGTACTTGGGCCAAAACAGATCGATCATATCGCGATCGATGACGATGAAACGATCCGCCAACATTTCCCACCAGGCCGGCAGATCGTCGACGGGCTTTGCCCCGGTTCGCTGCAGATAGCTGCGGCACAACACGATTTCTGGAGTCGCCTGCTGCAGCATTTCGTCAAACTTGTCGCACACCCGAAATGTCATTTCGGGGCCACACAATTCAGGCGACCAGTAGGTCAACAGATCGTCGGTCGTGCCGAACATCAACAGGTCGGCCGGATGGCAGGGGACGTACAATCGCGTGGCAAAGTCGAGCACCATCAATCGCTTCTGCTGGCCGCTGGCCGCGTCGACGGGAAACTGGTTCAACAAGTCGCGGCAAAACTGGTCGGCTTCGGCCAGATGAATCCGAGTATCGGCGCGGGTCTTCATGGCGTAGCGACAGCCCATTCGTTGGGCTTCCTGCAACCCACGCCGCGTCGACACGATTTGAAGATTCAAATTGTGCGGACCCGGATGCGGTGGTTTTTCACTCGTCACCACGGTGACGCCCAGCGATTCAATCTGGGCACGCAGTTGCGGCGAGATGTCGTTCCAGGTCGACAAGATCAAACGTGAATGCGGCATCGTCTGGCGATACAACTGCAGCGTCTGGATCGTCAGTTCGTCGCGTTGGACGACCGGCCCTTGAACGACCACGGCGATCGATTCGTCGGCATTCTGGTCCGAGGCACCTGGGGACAAGACGGTCGTGCTGGACGCAGCCTGTTTGGGATAATCACGAAAAACACGCCACCAGCCGCCATCCAGATCCGCCTCACGGGAGAGGCGTTCGATCAATCGGCGATAGCGGCGAATCCGCTCCGCCGGGTTGGGGGAGACGAGGTTGACGAACCAACAAATCCATTCCCATTTCCACATCGTGATACTCGTGACCGGTGAAGAGTGTGCCGCTCGGGAGCGTCCCTCAGGCCGCTTCGCGGCCGCGTTTGCAATGGATCTTTTCTGCGTCGGCCTGGATTCGTGACTCGAATCCGCGACGCACGAATTTCTCCAGGTCCTCGGGAGTCCCCAGTCCGTGCATCACGTTACCGGCATCGCCGATCGATACCGTTTCCACGTGTTGTCCGCTGCGGATCAGTCGTGAATAGACCGGAGCGACGTAGAATTCATTCTTGGAACGATCGTTTTCGCGAATCATGTCTTTGGCCGCCGAGACGAAATCCGCCCCGTGAGCAAAGTTGTAGATTCCCACGGTGGCCTCGCTGGACACCACCTCTTTCTCAATCACACCGATGATTTCGCCCTGGTCATCGCGTTGGACGTAGGACCATTTCGGCGAATCATCATTCATGGTCATCAAGAACGCATCGATCCCGCGTTGCATGCCGACATTCAAGTAATCGTCGATCGATGCATCGATCCATTGATCACAATTGGCGATCATCAGGGGCGACTGGTTGTCGATCCCGTCACTGGCCAACAGCACGGTGCAGGCGGCGCCCGCGGTGACCCGGTCAAGGGTGCGGATTTCGCAACCCGGCGCCGCGTCGCGCAAGATCGACTCCAGCGGATAGTCGCTGATGTGCGAGGACTGGCACAGAAAGAAAAATTTATGGTCGCAGGCCGGCCGCAGGTTGTCGATCACGGTGCGAATCATTGGCACACCATGAACGGGGATCAGCGGCTTGGGATCTTGGTAACCGGCTTGTTGAAACCGCGAACCATGCCCCGCCATCGGGATCACAATATTAAGCATCCGGAGACCTCCTTGAATCGTCCGCATCGATGAACTTGTCGTTTGCTACACTGGGCGTTTTGAGCACCACGGTCGTGGTCGGCTCCAATGCCTCGAAATCGGTCGAATGACCGGGGTCGATCTGAACGATGTCACCGGACACATAGTCCTGGCCGTTCATTCGCACGCGTCCCGAGGCGATCACGGTGTATTCGGTCGCGACGGCGTGGTAGTGGCTTTGTTCGCGGTCTCCCGCACGATAAATCTTGATCGCGACTTCAACGTCGTCATTGGCAATCAAGGCGGGTTGAAAGTGTCCGACCAACCATCCGCCGACAAAATCTTGTAATCGGTGTTTGGTCACATCCGTGGACGCGGTGCAGCTTGCGGGGTCTGCCATGACTATCTCGTATCGGTGGGGCAATGTGGTACAACGGGGAATCGATCGCCTTTGGCCTCATGGCGTGCGGTATATCCGATCCGCCGCACCGGCGGCAAGGTTGATCGTGACTTGGCTAAGCTGCCGCTCGGTCCGTTCGTTGGTTACCGGCCGCCTTGGGACCGGGTTCCACCGAAATCTGCTGGCCTTCGAAACGCAGCACGATGTCGGCGATGTCCAACATGCCTTGGCGGTGAGTCACGAAAAATACCGTGCGATGCTGGCACTGATCCCGAATGGTGTCAAAAATCAGACGCTCGCTCTCGACATCGATTTGGCTGGTCGCTTCATCGAGAATCAGAATATCGGGATCTCGGATCAGGGCTCGCGCCAAGGCGATCCGCTGGCGTTGACCACCGCTGAGTCGGTGACCGTCCTGGCCGATGACGGTTTCATAACGCTGGGGCAGTTCGTTTTCGATAAACGATTCCGCGTGGGCCGCCTTGGCCGCTGCCAAAATCTGCTCCCGCGTCGCCCCGGCCACCCCGTAGCCGATGTTGTAGTACAGGTCCTCGTTGAACAGCTCGGTGTTTTGCGTCACCAACGCGATTCGGCTCCGCAAATCCTTGATTTTCATCAGCCGAATGTCGGCGTCATCGAGACACACGCGACCGGCCTGTGGATCGTAGAATCGGCAAAGCAGATTGATCATCGACGATTTCCCCGATCCGTTGGCACCCACGACGGCCACGGTACTGCCGTGGGGAATCTCGAGCGACACGTCACGCAAAATCGGATTGGAGTCGTCATAGGCGAAATGAATCCCCTCCAGTTTCAGGCTGCGGTGCGGCCGCGACGTCGTGACCGCGTCGTCCGACTCGGTGATTCGGCTGGACTGGTCCAACATCGGGTACAACAAATTGGCCGCGACGGCTCCGGTATTGATGCCATCGATCACTGAAGCGAGCTTTCGCACCGGATCGCTGGCCCCGACCAACATGCCAAAAAAGACGATCATCGACGCCGGGCCGAGCGGCTGGCTGGTGATCTGGATCCCAAAAATATCGGTCGCCCGATTCATCACCAAGTACGACCCGGCGACAATCGCGGTGCTCATCATTCCCAGTGCTAGCAATTCCGTGAGCGGACGGTTCAGCGCGTTGAAGCTGACGATTCGCATCGTGAATCGCTGCATATCCAGGGTCGCCTTGTCGAACCGCTCCTGTTCGTGATCCTCGCGGCAATACGCTTGGACGGTCCGGATATTGTTGAGCGATTCGAGCATGACGTGATGCAGCCCCATCGCCCGTTCCAGCAGACTTTGGCAGACGCGTTTGAGCGATCGGCTGACCACGTACAGCAACCCGAACACGACGGGAACGACCACCATGGTCAACAACAGCAATCGGGGACAGATGATTGCCGCCCCGATCAAACAGGACGCCAATTTCAGCGGCTCGCGCACCGCACCGCCGTAAACACTGGTGATGCCATTTGACAGCATATTGGTCGTGTAGGTGATGTGCGCGACAAAGCCACTGCTGGTGTAGCCGGCGAAGCTGGCTTGGTCCAGTCGGAGCGCCTTGGAGAAGATTTTGGTTTGAATCCGCCGGGTGATTCGGGCGGCGATCAGGGCCACGATCGCGGTGTTGGCAAATTGGAAGACGTGTTTCAGGACCGTGCAACACAGAACGCCCAACATGACGTACAAGACGGTCTGGAAGGGATCCTTGGGCAGGTACTTTTCGACGTAGGGTTGAATTTTCAGGGAGGAATCGAGGCCTGCTTGTTCAGCATTTCGACGTGATTGCAACAGTTCCAGCTGAATCGCCGGGTCGACGCCGGGTGCGGCATTGTTGCGGACGTCGATCATTTCACGTTCGATGGCCGCGATCCGCACCTTGCTCTCGGCGATCTCGCCTTCGACCCAATCTTGCAGCGATTCGCCGACCATCGTGACTTTGATGACCGGAAACAGGGCGCCGATATTCAATCCCCAGATAGCGCCATTGCCGACGGCGCAAAGGGTTGCGACAAGTAACAGAGGCCAAAAACCGAAGGCATCGGCAAGTGCTCGACCAAAATTCTTCATCAGTGCTTCTTCTCGTTGTGCAATTGCAGCTAAGGACGCGTCGACACAGAATGTCGCCGCATCGATCGAATCTGCCGCACTTTTAGCGAAGATCACTACACGACTTCAATCGGAATGTTAGGACAATGATTGAAATGGAGCGTCTTGCCCATCGCGGGCTCTGGCATGAAGCGTCCGAAAAGAACAGCCGGGTGGCGTTTGAGCGAGCGTTTGCCGCGGGATTCGGCGTCGAAACGGATCTCCGCGACCACGCCGGCACGGTGGTGATCAGCCACGATCCGCCGGGCGGGGCGACCGAACCGGAAATGAGTTTGGAAGATTTTCTTGCCCTCTATCGCCGCTGCGACGCTTCGGGAACCCTCGCCTTGAACATCAAAGCGGACGGGTTATCCGCCATCGTGCATCAATTGTTGAAAAAATATCAGTTGGGCAGGTATTTCGTCTTCGACATGGCGATCCCAGACATGTTGGCGTATTCAAAACTCGGCATGCGCTGCTTTTCGCGGCAAAGCGAGCTTGAAATTCCGACGTTGTTGAAAAATTTTTCGCCATACTCACCGATCGAGGGGATCTGGCTGGATTCGTTTTCGTCGATTTGGTATCCCACCGATCTCGTCCGCGAACACTTGGCGTCGGGACTAGACGTTTGTCTGGTTTCGCCCGAGTTACACGGCCGAGACCCACAGCCCTGGTGGGATGAATTACGAACGTTTCTTGAAACGACACCATCGGATAGGGACCCGCGACCAGGCAGGTTGATGTTGTGCACAGATTTTCCCCACGAATTTTGATCGGCTGCCAGGGAGGGCAACGTAAGTGATCAAGGCAATCATCTTTGACATGGACGGCGTCTTGGTTGATGCCAAGCAATGGCATTTCGAGGCGCTTAACACCGCTCTGGAACTGTTCGGGTATCGCATCAGCCAATTCGAACACCATCAACGCTTTGATGGTCTACCGACACGCGAAAAGCTCCGTATCCTGGCCAAGGAGAACGGCTTTCCACACACGCTCAGCGATTTCGTCAACGAGATGAAACAGCACTGCTTGTTGGAAACCGCCGAACGACTTTGTCAGCCGAATCCGGTTCACCTCGAAACGCTCGAGACGCTGCGGACCGAGGGCTACGACTTGGCGTTGGCATCCAATTCGATCCGACGCTCGGTCGATCGATTGATGCAATTGACCTCGCTCAATTCGCTGCTCTCGTTCACCCTCAGCAACGAAGACGTCTCGCAGCCCAAACCGAGTCCGGAAATCTATACCCTGGCCATCAAACGCCTGGGCGTCTTCCCCAACGAATGTTTGGTGGTCGAAGACGGTGATTACGGGGTGGCTGCTGCGAAAGCCGCCGGCGCCAACGTGCTCCGTGTCGAAACGGTTCGCGACGTCAATTACAACAACGTGCGAAATCGTATCGAAGAAATCAAACGCGAATCCGGCCCCAAGACTTCGGTCGCCTAGCGACCGATAACGCTGTCAGAAAGGCGGACTGCCGCACCGACGGCGACTGAATTCGCTGCGACCCCGTCCCGGGGTCGATGGGGATCGGAATCTTGCTCCCCGGAGGTGGCGCTGCGCTGACCTCCGGCTAATCGCTTTCATCCCTTCAGGATACCAGACGCTAGCGCGAATCGGCCGCTGCCGCTGCCGTTGGCAACCTCAGCTCGGCCTCACTCGCATTGCGAGCGTAGGAACGCGACGACATCAGCAACCCGCCGGCGAACACCATCCACATCATCCAGGATGCCAGTTCCGGTGCGACCGGACCGCCGCCGGAGATCGTGGACGAGATCCACGAGGCATACGACGACACCTTGATCGAACCCGCCAGATCACCGTAGTCCGCATCCAGATTGCCGTCCACGCTGGCGATGAACGAGTGCACGCCGGCCAAAACCTCTCCGCCGCCAAAGTCCATGAACACGGCGCCCCCGCTGTCTCCGCCGGCGATCAAGTATTCGAGATCCAGCTGCGTTGCCGTTCCGAAAAAGTTGTCACCCGCCAATCCGCTGTCGAAATCTTCAAAAAGGATGTCGTCGCTGTAGCCGGTGACCGAGCTGCCGTCGACGTCCACGATGTTTTGACCGGCGCGTTTGGTGCCCGCCGGAGCGGTGATCCCCGTCTGGCCGTTGCCTGTGACCCCATAGCCGACGTGGGTTGCCGTTTGTCCAACTTCCGACGTGTTGGTGTTGATGGTCGCCGGCGTCACGCTCAATTCGCTCGTGGCCAGTCGCAACAAGGCGATGTCTGTCCCCGTTGTAAGATCGCCGGTCCAGCCGGAGAACACAAATCGCTCGGCACCCACATGGACCCCGCCGCCGCTATCGGTCAGATCAAACGTCCAATCGCTCGCCGACAACCCCACTTCGTCCAAACAGTGCCCGGCCGTCAGGATCCAGTTTTCTTCGATCAGCGTGGCCGAGCAGATCATCGACCCCCACGTCAACGCGCCCACCGCAGGATAGCTGGCGGCCAAACTCGTGTAGCTGGAATCGGCGCGATCGTGACGAATCGTGCCGCCGGTCGCGGTTTGCATGGCCCCCAGCACGAGCAACAACAAGAGCCCACCAGACGCGCGTCCTGGCGGACGCCCTGGGGGGCGGATTCGCGGTTCAACGAGGTTTCCTGGTTTGATGACCGTGCACATGGTTGGGGTTTGATTCGAGGTGGGTTCAATGGGAAGGAGGGGCCGGAATCGAGCGCTGCGTCACTCGGGTCGGCGAGGAGTCGACAGAACGTTCCGGGACCGTATCGACCGATTCGGTTGCATCGACGGTCAAGCCAACGACCTGCCGAATCACCTGTTGAGCCTCCGCCGTCATCCCGCCGGGGTGCCGCATCGAGACGAGTAATCGTTGCAGCGTCTGATGACCGGCAAGTTGAAAACGCGGATGGTGCGGTGCCCGCCAGCGCGAGCCATCGTGCCAAGCGTAGGCGATCGTCAGGGCAGGTTGATCCACATTCCGCGGCTGCAGCGTTTGGCAACGGAACTGGTCCGCCTGGTCCGACAGGTTCCAGACGACGGGCTCACTGTGTGCGCGGAATTCCGTCCGCGCATAACAGGTCTCCGGCAAGTGGCTTGCCAGCGGGCCTCCCGGCCCGGCGATCAAGGTCACGACGACGACCTGCTTGGTCTGGCGATGTTGATAGACACGTCGCCAATGATCTCCCGCCTGCAGAATGTCCAGCTCACTGGGCTGTAATTCGCATCGCTCGATCAGCTCCCATCGGCCCAGCGTTTCGGCCAGCTCAAACGCACATCGCGGCGGCACATGGGGGCGCGTCGCCGATGTGGCTAGACAACTGACCAGGGCGAGGGAGCACCCCAGCACCGCAGCCTTCGTTCGGGTCAACTTGAAATCCATCAGGCGTCGCCGCTCCGTTGCATGGGAGGCCGTGTCGTCAATTCACTCGGACGAATGAATTCATCTTGCAGTCTGGCCCAGGCACGCTGTTCGCTGTGATGCAGTTGGTCGTTGCGAAGCAGGTCGACCCGAACCGACTCGAAGGATTCCCGGGCCCGATCGCGATTGCCGACCGCCAGGTAAGCGGCTGCCAAGTGCAGGTGCGTCGTCGGGGAGGCACCACCAGAGCCGGCCAGGGCACGATTGAACCACTCCAGTGCGTCTTCGGCACGATTCATCCGCACCAAGATCCAACCCTTGGTGTCCAAGAATTCGGGCACCGCACCGGTCTGTTTCAAGACGTGATCGATGTGTCGCAGTGCCCGCGGAAAATCACGCCCTTCTTCGGCCAATAGCATCGCCAAATTGTTTGCCGCGACGACGTGATCGGGGTGCCGCGTCACGGCACGATCGAGCAATTCCATCGCCGCAGTCTGGCGCTGATGGTGCGTGTGCCACGCCACGATCGCCATCAGCAGCGTCGGGTCATCGATTGCCTCGGTCACACCGGCTTCGATGATCGGTTCCAAAGTCGCCTGGTGTGCGGGAGACAAATCGTCGGTGCCGACCGCGATGACGGCGGCCGTATGAGCCCGCAAGGAGGTGTTCACCGTCCACCGTGGATCGGCAACCAAGGTGACCGCCTTGTCGGCATGACCATGACGCGCCAACGCAATCGCCAGCGCCGCGACATCTTCAACGCCGCGCTGGGCAACGGCGCGATAGTGGCCGATCGCCAGATCGCCTCGGCCCACCCGTTCATAGGCCTGGGCCACGATTTTGTCCGACGGGACGGGAATCTTGTCCGACGGGACAGCGGTTTCGCCTCGGTGTCGTTGCCGAAGCATGATTTCTTCGATCGCACCACGGACGCCATATCGGTCGTGGAGCACGTCGACCAGTTCCAACCAGATTTCGTTGTCGTACCCCAGCTCCGCCAACGCGCTGCGATAACAGCGTTCGGCGGCCGGCGTGTTGCCGACCGATCGCCAGGCTCGCGCGGCCGCCGTCCATTGATCGGCTGAACGAGCGCCGTCAGCTGAACGAGCGCCGCCGGCTGAAGCGTCGCCGCCGGGATTTCCCTTGCCGCGGGTAGCGCGCGATTCGAACAATCGGGCGGCTTGGTCATATCGGCCCAGCCGAACCAAGCATTGGGCCTGCAGCGTTTCCACCGCCGGCAACCACGCGGCGGCGCCGGCGGCAGACGAAGCCGGCGTCATCGCAAGCAACGATTGACAACGGCCGATCGTCTTGAGCGCCGCCTCGTGGCGACCGGCGTGGGCGTCCAGCCGGGCTTGAACCAGCATCCAGCGGATCCGCAGTTCGCGGCTGACGGGTTGAAGTGCTTGGTTTTCCTGTTTCAACAACTGTCCCACCAAGGCAGCCGACTCCTCAGGACGCGCCGCATGAAACAGCGCCTCGGCCAGCTTGATCCCCAGTCCCATCGGTCGATCGCCCGCCAACCGCCATGCCCGCAGGTACGCGGCGCTGCACTGCGGCCACTGTCCCTGGCTGGCATAGACATCACCCAACATGGCGTAGGCCGCGTGGTGATTGGGCATCCGCTCCATCGCCTTGGTCAGAAACCGTTTCGCATCGTCGCGCCGGTGCTGCAACACTGCTTCCCGCGCGCTGGCCAGATAAATCCGATACGCCACGCCGGCCGGACAGTCGTCGTCGATGCTCATCCGGGCCCGTTCGATGGACGGGGATTCTGTGCCAAACACCTGCGCGAACCGCCACGCCTGTAAGAAAGCGTGTGCCGAACCGACTCCGCCGGCCGCATCGGTGATTGCCGGTTCGATCGCGCCTGCCACACGCCGATCCATCGACTCGGCGTGATCGCAGCAATACGATGCCAGCTCGATCACCAAACGATCCCGCCACATCGACGGGGGACCGAATCGATCCATCCATCGGTTCAAACGATTGACTGTGACCAAGGGGTGACGGGCGCGCGAGCCGTGCGGAAACCGCAACATCGCCTCCACGCACAGTCGCAATGAATGCTCGTTGCGTTGATCGATCGCGTAGAGACGTTCGGCGCTGCGGCAAGCCGATTTGGCCTGATCCAGCTCCAACGCTAACTCCAAATGCGTTCGCAAGGCGTCCACATGCGACGGCGCCTGTTCGAGGACCGATTCGAGTTGGTAAAAGGCCCGCATGCGGGCGTCGACGGAGTCAGCAGCTTGGAGCGACGCCCAGGCATAGCGATAGCGCGCATCAACCCGCTCGGGCTGCAGCTGCAACAACTCTCGGTAGCACGATGCCGCACGCTCCCAATCGGCATTCGCTTCGTGGCCACGCGCCTGCGTCAAGGTTTCGCTGATGATGCGATCACGCTTGGCCGCATGATGAACGATCGCGACACCGACGATGGCGGCGAGGATCAGGGGTACGGCGCCCACCGCCAACACGGGCTTGCCCCATTGTGGCCATCCTCGGCCGAACGCAAGAGTGCTTGGTTCGGATTGACGTTTCGGGTCGCTCCGGCCGGACGGCTCGTGTCCTGTCGTCACTACCGCCGCAGAACGGCGCGAGCGGCCCGGTGTCACCGTGAACATCAACGCGGACAGAGCCCTGACCCGGTCGAGCCACGCCCGAAACGCAAAAAACAGCAAAGCCGACAGAGGCAACGCCAACCAATCGCCCAGATCATGAGCCCACGTCGTATACGACTCGTTTTGGTAGCGGTCCGCTATCAAGGCGACGGCCGAAATCCGGGTGGCGTTGGCCACAATGGCCGCCGGCAACGCCAGCAACATCACCGCGGCTAAATCCCACGCAACGCCCCAGCCCGGCTTGCCGCCTTGATCCCGACCAGACCGCGACCGGGAAAGAAAGGTGATGATGGTCCCCAGTGCCGCGACCGCAACGGTCATCCGCAGTCCGCTGCAATCGCGGGTGATCCCGACTCCGCCGGTTGCCATCATCAACGTGTAGCCGTCGGTCACCGCAAAGGTCGACGTCAGACTGAGCAGGTAACAACTGCCCCACGCGGACAACCATTGCAGCGATTGATTTGCCAGCATTTCCAGCTGGAACGGCAGCGGGATCATGAAGCCTAAAAAGCCAATCGCCGGCAAACTCCAGACCAACACTGCCCGGCCCGCCAACAGTCCGACCATTCCGCCGAGGTACAGCGGCAGGGTCCAACATTGCAGTGTGGGAAGATGGAAGTATCCGCCTAGCGACAGCAAACCCTGAGCCGCTACAAGCAACGCCAGTCCGGGCCCCCATGGCTTGCCGATCGCCGGCAAGGTCGATCGCCGCTGCCACAACAGCCAGAGTGCAATCGGCAGGACCGCCGGTCCATGAGAATAACTCGTATTGGAGTGCCACTGTTGAACCAGATGCCCCACGACCTGACGGTAGCTGCCCGCAGCCAACGCGACCCAAACCAGGATCAGCGTCGGTGAAAGCCGAGCCGAAACGCCAGTCAATTTGCCTCCCCAGCCGCGGCATGTGCCCATTCGGGGAGCCTGCAGATTCGATTGCACGAGTGGATTCTATGGGTCTTGGGAATGGACACAGTTCTTCTGTCCATCGGCGTCACCCCAACAACAACGTCATCGAATCGTTTTTCGCCCGCAGACCGCGACGTTTCCTCAGGACTGGATTGGAAGGACGAACCCGGAAAAGCGTGCAGGTCGACACGCCGCTCGATCGACGTCGCTTGAGGCATTTCCGAGACAATTCTGTGTTTTTTTCAGAACGGAGAAAAGATATGCCGGTTAGGCAGACGATAGGGTGGGTAGACCTCATAGCACTCTGTAGTAAACGGCAATGATCAAACAACTTCGCAATCCAAGTCGACTACGCCAGTCAATCATCCGGACCGTCGTCATGGTGCCGGTCGGTTTAGCGCTGGTTTCATTGCCCGTTGCAGCCCCCGCCCAGGCACCGACGCAGCGATTCGGCGGCGGATCCAAACGCGCGTCCTCGGCGCCCTACCAACAACGTTTGTCGCCCTACCTCGACTTGCTACGCAGCGACAACAGCATCCTCAGTCCCTATCACTCCTTTGTTCAGCCGCGGCAACAACTGCGGCTGAATCAGAACCGACAAGCCGAGCAGCTTCGCAATTTAGAACGAACGATCCAGCGATCGGCAGCCCCGACGTCCCAAAGCGAACGGATGCAGACGGGACGAGGCGGAACGTTCAACAACTACCTGCATTACTACCAGTTCAATTCCGCCCTCCAACGGTGACCGACTGATCGACGCCACCGTCGACGACTCCGTTGCCCCCGGTGTCGTGATTCCTGCCCTGCCCCACTTCATTGCAATCATCAACGTGAACCTCGCCGTCTGTTCTCTGCGACGCCTCGCTCTTGTGCTGCTATCGGTATGCGCGATGGCCAGTACCGGGTGCCACTTGGTGCAGAGGGCTGACGCTCCGCTCGGCTTGCCGCTGCTGCTCGATGCGAATTGCGATTCCGATGGCGCCGCGGCCTTTGTGCCTCGTGAACTGGACAAGGTGACCACGCCGATGTATCGCATCGAGCCGCCGGATATTCTGACGATCGATGTTCAGCAAAATGTATCTCAGGAACAACACGCGCTGCAGCCGGGTGACATCGTCTTGCTTACGGTGACCGGGACCTTTCCCGACGAACCGATCGAGGGCGAATACCAAGTTGAACTCGGCGGCGTGATCCAGCTCGGCTTCAGCTATGGAGCGGTCGAGGTGGTGGGCGTTGGGGTCGAACAGGCAAAGCAGCGGATCGAAGACCATTTGAAAACACAGTTGCAGCAGCCGCTCGTTTCGATGTCGTTGCGGGGCGTTGCGGGAATCCAGCCCATCGCCGGTGAACATCTCGTCGGCCCCGATGGCACCGTCACGCTTGGCCAATACGGATCGGTCCGATTGGCGGGCATGACCTTGGACGAGGCACGCCTGGCGATTGCCGCCCAGATGTCCACGGAGTTTTCCGATCCCAAGGTCTCGGTGTCGGTTTACGCGTACAACAGCAAAGGCGTCTATGTCATCACCCAAGGCGGCGGGATGGGCGATGAATTGGTCCGGTTGCCGTACACCGGCAATGAAACCGTGATCGACGCGTTGAGCCAAATCAATGGGCTCAGCTATGTCTCGTCCAGTCGCATGTGGGTCGCCCGCCCCAACCGCGAACAAGGCACCAGCGTGATGCTGCCCATCGATTGGGAAGGCATCACGCAACTGGCTGATGTCACCACCAACTATCAGCTGTTGCCGGGTGACCGAATCTTCATCGCACACAACAAGATCATCGCGTTCGATTCCGCGATCGCAAAATTCACGTCGCCACTGGAACGAATTCTGGGCTTCACTCTGCTGGGCACGGGGACGGCGTCACGGTTGTCCGGAAAAGTGCTTGACAAGACCAGCGGAGGCGTCGGGTTCGGCCAATAGGCTCGACACGAAGATCATGAACCAGCGTTCCACTCCATCGACACGAACCGTGATCGGCCACCTCGCACTGGCGGCGTTGGCGCTCACGCTGGCCGGTTGTCAATCGTGCCTTCCGGGGCAACGTTCCAAGACCATCACGCCCGCCGCCTACGATTCGATCGTCAACAATGCCGGCTATCGCGAGACCACTTGGACACCCTTGGATCCCTGCGACGCCTGGCAGTCGCCGATCCCATACGAACACGTCGACCAGCAGTGGTTCGAACATGTCGGCGACGAACCGTTGCCCAACCCGATCGAGCAGATCAGCCACGAAGTCCCCAGCGAGTTGACGAACATCGACCTGGCTGGCGTTGATCCACAGCTCGAATCCGATCCAGCCGGCGAACCGACAGGCAGCGTGGCATCAGACAGTGCATCAACAGGCGCCGCGTCCACATCGGTCGCAGCCGGGAAGTGGTACGAACTCGAATCCGACCCGAGCGAAGAACTTGAACACGTTGAGATCGAGTATCTCCGTTAGTAACGTGACGCGCCACGCGTGGCAGGGAAGCAAGCAATCAGATGGCAACGGCGGTTTTTGACACCACCGATCACACGCCCACGTCCCGCATCGGCACGGACGTCGATGATCGGCACGGCTGGGGGTTTGCCCTGTTGCTGGCGACGACCGCGACACTGTTTGTCCGCCCGGCGGACCTGGTGCCGGCCTTGGACAAGTGGCCGATCTATCAAGTCCTGATCGTCGCCTGTCTCGCCGTCTCGGCCCGGGCGTGTGCCAGGCAACTCAGCCACGGCAGACTGATCCACCGCCCGATCACGGCGGCGCTGCTGTTATTAGTCGTCGCGGTCGGAATGTCACATCTTTCGCACGGCTTTGTCTGGGCGGCCAGGATGTCGATGCTCGATGTCAGCAAGTTGATCGCCCTGTATGTGCTGATCATCGGGCTCGTCAACACACCGACGCGGCTGCGTTTTTTTGTGAAATGGCTGACCCTTGCGATCACGACGATGGCATCACTGGTGTTGTTGGACAAATACGGCATGGTGTCGATCGCCGCACTGGAATCGATCCAAGACCGCGGTGTCGTGCAAAACGGTGTGGTCGAGCAGGTGGAGCGAATTCGTGGGACAGGTATCTTTCAAGACCCCAATGACTTTGGATTGATCCTCGTCATGGGACTCGTTTTTTGTGCCTTGTTCCTGACCAAACCCCGGACCGGATGGGTGCGTTATGCCTGGCTTGCACCGACAGGAATTCTGTTGGCTGCCCTGGCGATGACCCATTCACGTGGTGCCCTGCTGTCGCTGATCTGCGCGGTGTCGACGGCGTTGTGCTATTTCCGCGGAGGAAAATATGGCGCATTGGCGTTGCCGGGATTGTCGTTGTTGGCGTTGGCCTTTTCCAGCCGCATGTCTGACTTCAGCGCGATCAATCAGGGAACGGGCCAAGACCGTATTCAAATTTGGTCGGAAAGCTTGAGCATTTGGCGACAATATCCGTTGTTCGGTTTGGGCGAAGGATTGATCGCCGATGAAATCGGCGTGGTGACGCACAACTCATTCCTGCACTGTTACGCCGAACTGGGTTTCTTCGGCGGCACCACCTTCGTCGCCTGTTTTTTTGCTGCCGGGTCTGGCCTCTGGTCGCAACGGCGACTGCGATCGAAACCGTTCGGAGAGGAAACACCGGCGGCCCAAGCGACTCGAGAACACTCTCGGTTGTGCGGCTATCTGTTCGCGGCCTTGATGGGATGCATCGCCGCCATGCTGACCATCTCGCGACAGTTTGTCGCCCCCACCTACCTG
>NZ_JBFHKV010000035.1:0-18472 GCF_041595215.1 Stieleria sp.
GTATGGTGAACGTCGCCGGCTTCGATCGAATCGGTCAGGAAGATCACCGCGCCGTCGCCCATCAAGACGTGAACGCCACCTTGGTGGCGACTGCTCGGCGGGGCGACCCCCATCGAGTTTTCGTCACCGGTGCTATCGCCACCGAGGCAGAGATCTTTGTTGGGCGGCAGGATGGTGTTCATCGCCGTGTAAACCGTTCCTCCGGCGGCCCATCGAAAGCCGCGTCCCTGATTGCTGGCCGCCAACGTCGGCGCGGTGCCTCCGTCGTTTCCATTCGACCAGAACCGCGGACGATCGGGACTGATGTATCCCTCGTGCTCACAGTGATCCGGCTCGTCACGAATCTCTTCGGTTTCACCCCGGATTGACGCAATCGTTCGCTTGTCGCGGTCGCCCAGGTCGGTCGTGATTTCGCCGGCAACGATCGTGTTGGACAATCCGTCCAAGATGTCTCGAAATCGCATGCTCTTGCGAGCGACAAAGGCACCGCGGCACGACGCGTTGGCTTCAACCGCGACCGCGATCGGCGGCGATGTGACCACATTGTTGACTTGGAACCACGGTCCTTGATCCATCATCACCGCGGAATCGCCCACGCATGCGGCGTAGTTGGTGCGTCCCATCGCCGGCAACCCCGTCCCCGGATCACTGGGACAACGCAGCGTCGGGATCTCAACCTGCCAGGGCGGATAACCGGCTTGCGAGGTCCGCGGCCCCATTGCCGGCCACGGCGGTGTGCGTCGGCTGGTGGAATTGACGATGATGCGGTTCGGATTCTTGATCTGATCCCAAAGTGCTTGCTGTTCCATGTAGGGCGTCAGTCCAACCCAGATGGAAAGGTCCATCCGGTTGTCTTGGTCCGTTGTTCCGTCGGATCCGTTGACCCAAGTCCCACCCTTGTAGGTCGGAAGCCGTTTGTAGGCTCCGTGATAATTATGAAGCGCGATGCCCAGCTGCTTCAGGTTGTTGCTGCAGCTCATGCGACGGGCTGCTTCTCGTGCCGCTTGAACGGCCGGCAACAACAGTCCGACCAGAATACCGATGATCGCGATGACGACGAGTAATTCGACGAGCGTAAAGGCTCGCTGCGGGCGCGACACTCGCGCCCGACTTGCGTGATGAATGAACATAAAGATTGCTGAATGAAAAATGATTTTGAGAACGGTTGCACGTGCCAACCCACTGACGCAGCGCGGCCGTCCCGCTCGATCACTCCGATCAGGCGTGATGGGACACCGCTGCCACGAGGGCACGTGGAATGGCATGCGAAATGACAGGCTGGAAGCCTATCGCACGTCGAAATTCATTCAGCCGATCGGCGGGCCGCGGAGATGCGGCAACGACGTTGAGAGAGATTCAACCCAAGGCGAATCCGTCAAAATCTGACGCTCAACCAACGCGTCGCCGGTGCAAAGTACCGGATTCGAAACGACCTCTCCGGCCGCCCAGGCAAGTGATTGGCAGACGACACAATCGTCGGAATCGTGGGAGTGCAGTGGCGACGGGGACGGGCTGTCAGGCCGGTGGCAGTGCGTCGAAACCGCCATGCCGCTATGGCCGTGATGGTGCCCACACTCATGATGCGACGGGCCGCTGCTGGCGTCCGCCGGCAACGCCGAGACGTCGTGGTTCCCCTCGCAGGTGGCGACATGGACCCACGCTGCAGATTGGCCCATCAGGACCAAACCACAAAGCAGCACGGAGATCGTTTTGCCGACCAGAGAGTTCATTTGCACAAGGAATTGGGGGTTCGCTCCGCACATTGATTGCATCGCAAGACTCCTACGATCCAAAGAGTGCGGTGGTTCGTCAAGCTGAATTTGCCAGATTCACCAGATCCACATCATCGTCACCGTCTGGCGATCCCGCACATTTCCCCATGCGAAGCCATCTGTTTTGTGCGATAATCCGCTCCCAGCCCCCACGCCTCCCTTCGTCCGATTTTCAATCTCATCTGGCTCCCGACCAGCTCATCTGGCTCCCGACCCGAGATTGAAATCTCCCTCCGCCCGTTCCTGCCATGAAGAATCCGTTCTCCATCGTCCCGATCCTGCTGCTCGTCTGCATCGGCGGCGTGTCAGCCGCCGAGATTGATTTCAATCGCGACATCCGGCCGATCCTTTCGGACAATTGTTTCCTCTGTCACGGACCCTCCGAATCGACCCGCGAAGCCGATTTGCGATTGGATGTTCGTCAGTCCGCGATCGATTCAGGGATGCTGGTTGCCGGCCAGCCGGAGGACAGCGAAGTGATCGCGCGGGTGTTCTCCGAAGACGCGGATTCGCTGATGCCGCCGCCGGATTCGAACAAACGATTGACCGACACGCAGCGCAATCTGCTCAAGCAATGGGTCGCCCAGGGCGCGACGTATCAAGAACATTGGGCCTTCGTCCCGCCCCGGAAAGCCCCCGGTGTCGACGCGGCCAATCCGGTGGACCATTTCATCGGCCAACGACTGCACGAGCACGGGCTGACGTTTTCGCCGCCGGCCGACTTGCGAACGTTGATCCGCCGCGTGTCGCTGGATTTGACCGGCATGGCGCCGACGCCTGAGCAAGTCGAGCAGTTTCTGGCCGATGCGGATTCGCTAGGAATCGACTTGGCCTACGAAGCACTCGTCGATCGATTGTTGGCATCGGAGGATTACGGCGAACGCATGACGCTGGCTTGGTTAGACGCGGCACGCTACGGCGACACCAGCGTGATGCACGCCGACGGCCCACGCGACATGTGGCCGTGGCGTGATTGGGTGATCAACGCCTACAACGCCAACATGCCGTTTGACCAATTCACGATCGAGCAGCTCGCCGGAGACCTGATTCCCGACGCGACGGTCGATCAAAAGGTGGCATCGGGTTTCAATCGAAATCATGCGACCAGTGACGAAGGCGGGGCATTTGCCGAGGAGTTGCGTGTCGAGTACGTCGTCGATCGCGTCCAAACCACCTCCACCGTCTGGATGGCATTGACGATGGAATGCGCCCAGTGCCACGATCACAAATACGATCCGATCTCTCAGGCCGAGTACTACCAATTCTACGCGTACTTCAACAACACGGCCGATCCCGGCATGCAAACACGCCAGGGAAATCAGTCGCCCGTCGTCGACGTCTATGACGAACGGCATCAAGCTCGCTTGGCGGAATTGCAGGCGGAGATTGATTCGAAGAAGAAACAGCTGGAATCCCACCAACGCCAGGCCGACCCCCAATTCGTCACCTGGGCGGAACAGGAAACCGCCAAGTACGCCAGCGACGATCCATCGACCAAGAAACTGTCCGGCATCGCGCATTGGTTTCCGCTCGACGAGCCCGATGGTTCGCAATTAAAGAATGAAACCACCGGCGCGGTCGCGGTTCTGGAGCAAGGAAAGTTTCAGACCAGCGATCGAGAGGGCAGCAAAGCGCTGAAGTTGAACGGGCAAACCCAGTTCGCCTGTTCGGAGAATCCGCCGCAGCTGGAATCGGATCAGCCGTTTACGATGGCCGCCTGGATCAAGTTCGACGGCAAGTCCGGCGGCGCCGTCTTTTCACGCATGGATGTCGCCGACAACTATCGCGGCTATGACATGTGGATCCAAGGGACGAGCGTCGGGACCCACATCATTCATTCCTGGTCCGACAATGCCGTCAAGGTCGTCTCCAAGGACGCACTGAAAACCGACACCTGGCAGCACGTCGTGATCACCTACGACGGCAGCCAGAAAGCCGCCGGCGTGAAAATTTACATCGACGGAAAACTGTCGGCCAATCAAGTCGAAGCCGACAGTCTGGCCGGCACCCTGCAAACCGATGTGCCCTTCAAAATCGGCAGCCGCAGCAACGGCGCCAATTGGAAGGGTGAAGTCGACGACATCCGGATTTACTCGTTTGCATTGAGCGAGTCCGAAGTGCCGCTGGCCAAGGACGACGTGGTCGGCGGAATCTTGGCGACCGCTGCCGAAGAGCGAAGTGAAGCCCAGTGGGCGGCCCTGCGAAACGTCTATTTCAGCCAAGACGCGGATTTCCAATCGCTCCGCAAGTCGCTCGCCGCGACTGCGAAACAGCACGCCGATCTGGCGGCGAAGAAGACGACGTCGATGATCATGTCGGACAACCCCGCAGACAAAATGCGGATGACGTTCGTCCTCGACCGCGGTCAATACGATTCACCTAAAAAGGACTCACCGGTTTCACCAGGCGTCCCCGCGGCCTTGCCACCGCTGGCCGAAGACGCTGCGCCGAACCGATTGGGATTGGCCCGTTGGCTGACCGCACCGGATCATCCGCTGACCGCACGCGTGGCCGTCAACCGGTATTGGACGATGCTGTTCGGCAATGGACTGGTCCGCACGATCAGTGACTTTGGTGCCCAAGGCATGCCGCCCACCCACCCACAGTTGCTCGATTGGCTGGCCGTCGATTTTGTCGAGTCGGGCTGGGACGTCAAACGGATGCTGCGACAACTGGTGCTCTCACGAACCTATCGCCAGAGTTCGCGTCGAGAGCCCGTGCACGCGGAACAGGACCCCGAGAACCTGTTGCTGGCCCGCAGCCCACGATTTCGGTTGCAGGGCGAATTGATTCGCGACCAGGCGTTGGCCGTCGGCGGATTGCTGACACGTCAGGTCGGTGGCCCCGGCGTGAAACCGTATCAACCGGTGAATATCTGGAACGAAGTCAGTTTGAACGGCGGTCTGCGCTACTCGCAAGACAAGGGCGAGAAACTGTATCGCAAGTCGATGTACACGTATTGGAAACGCAGTGCACCGATGCCCAACATGATGATCTTTGACGCGCCATCGCGTGAGAAATGCGTCGTCGCCCGGGCCCGAACCAACACACCGCTGCAAGCCCTGGTGACGCTCAACGACCCGCAGTTCGTCGAAGCGGCCCGAGCGCTCGCCCGGCGTCTGATCCAGTCCGAATCCGATGATCGCAAGCGAATCGATCTGGCCTACCGTCTGACGACCGCACGACCGGCAAGCGAACGGGAGACGTCGGTGTTGTTGGACATCCTTGCCGACCAGCACGCACGCTTCACCGCCGACCCCGAATCCGCCAACCAATTCTTGTCGGTCGGTGAGTTGCCGCGCGACGAATCGATCGATGCGATCCGGCACGCCGCTTGGACCGTGATCGCACAAATGATTTTGAACTTAGACGAAACGTTGACCCGAGGCTAACCATGGACTCCCTGACCACACAACGCCGCAAGTTTTTGCTCGGGACCGGTTACGGGCTGGGGGCGACGGCACTGAGCACCCTGTTGAATCCGAACTTGATCGGCACCGCCAACGCCGCCGCGGGGGCGTCCAACCCCGGATTGCCGCAATTCCCGAATTTTGCCCCCAAGGCCAAGCGGATCATCTATCTGTTCATGGCCGGCGGCCCCAGCCATATCGACACCTTCGACTACAAACCGGAGATGCGGAAGTTTCATGGCCAGGAGCTTCCCGAGTCGGTTCGCCAGGGGCAACGGTTGACCGGGATGACCAGCGGTCAATCGACTTTCCCATGCGTCGCGCCGATGTTTAATTTCGAACGCTTCGGCCAGCACGGGACCTGGGTCAACAAAGACATCTTGCCGTACACGTCGGGCATCGTCGATGACATCACGATCATCAAATCGATGCACACCGAAGCGGTCAACCATGACCCGGCGATCACCTACATCAACACCGGCGTTCAACAGCAAGGGAAACCCGCGCTCGGTTCCTGGCTTAGCTACGGCCTGGGCAGTGAAAACGATAACATGCCCGCCTACATCGTGATGATTTCGCGAGGACGCGGCCAATTGCAGGCACTCTACGACCGCTTGTGGGGATCGGGGTTCCTGCCGGCACGTCACCAAGGCGTCAAACTACGCAGCAGTGGTGAGCCGGTCTTGTACCTGAACAATCCGCCGGGGATCGACCGCCAATCGCGACGCAGCATGCTGGACGGATTGAACGAACTCAATCAGGTGGCCTACGACAAATTCGCCGACCCGGAAACGCAAGCCCGAATCTCGCAGTACGAAATGGCGTTTCGCATGCAGAGCGAAGTGCCGGATCTGATGGCGATCGAACAAGAACCCCAGCATGTGTTGGATCTGTATGGCGACGATGTGCAAAAGCCCGGCAGCTTTGCCAGAAATTGTCTGCTCGCCCGTCGCATGGTGCAGCAGGGTGTCCGGTACGTCCAGTTGTTCCATCGCGGCTGGGATCAACACGGATCACTGCCGTCGAAACTTCGACAGCAGTGCAAGGACATCGATCAGCCCGCCGCGGCGTTGATCAAGGACTTGAAACAACGCGGCATGTTGGACGACACACTGGTGGTTTGGGGCGGCGAGTTCGGACGCACGATTTACTCGCAAGGCAAATTGACGGCCGACAACCACGGACGCGACCACCATGGCCGCTGCTTCACGATCTGGATGGCCGGCGCCGGCATCAAGCGTGGATTCGAATACGGCATGACCGACGACCACAGCTACAACATCCTGAACAACACCGGCGTGCACATCCGTGACATGAACGCGACGATTTTGCATCAGCTGGGCATCGACCACGAAAAGCTGACCTTCAAGTTCCAAGGGCTTGATCAACGACTGACCGGAGTCGAAGAACCGGCTCACGTTGTCCGTCAGATCTTGACCTAAGACCTCGGTTCCGCTTTGACCGGGTCGTGATTCGGGTTGGGCTGCGGCAACTGCGCGTCGACGCTACGTCTCCAGGCCTGTAACTGCGATCGCAACTCGGCGGCTTTGCGAGGCTCTCGACTCGCCAGATCGTTGGACTCACCGACGTCGCTTTCCAGGTCATACAGCTCGACACGATCGTCTTCGAAATACTCGATCAACTTCCATTTCCCAGCTCGGATCGCGCTGTACGGGCCGTTGTGCGGTTCCCCAGGCAATGCGAATCCGCCGGCGTGATAGTGCGGGTAGTGCCAATAGATCGCCTCGCGGTCCAACCTGGCCTGGGGATTTTGAAACAGCGGCACCAAGCTGCGGCCATCGACGTCTGCGTTGTGACTGGCGTCACCGCTGACCGATGCGAGTTGCAATACGGTGGGGTACAAGTCGTTGCCGATGACCGGTTCCCGGCAAGTGCTGCCTGCCGGTGCCACGCCCGGCCAGCGAACGACCATCGGCACCCGCGTGCCACCTTCATACGCGGAACCTTTGCCGCGTCGCAGCGGATCGTTGTCCGTGAACCCCGTGGGTTTACGGAACTTGTGTGAAAGCCCACCGTTGTCGCTGGTGAAGATGACCACGGTCTCATCTTCAATGCCGTTGCGTTGCAATGCATCCAGCACGGTTCCGATGGCATCATCCATGCTGCGCACCATCGCGGCGTAGGTGGGATTGTGATGGATGGCGTTCGAATCAACTTTCGCGGCAAACGCGTCGACCAGTTGCTGTTTGCCTTGGATCGGCGTGTGGGGGACATCAAAGGCAAAGTACAGAAAGAACCGTTCGTTCTTCCAGCGGTCGATGAGCTTGGACGCTTCGTCGGCGAAGTAGTCGGTCGTGAAATCGCCTTTCTGAAACGATCCCGCCGGTCGCGTCAAGAAGTACCCTTTGGCCGGCGGCTTCATGACCTGGACATCGAATCCATGGTCGGTCGGCTGATACCGATTCGCGTCGCGGCCTTTGGGATTGAGATGCCATTTGCCGACGTGTGCGGTCTTGTATCCTCCCGCCTTCAACGCTTCGGCGACCGTGACTTCGCTGTGCGGCAGGTACTTCGTCCAGTCGGGAATCGACAACTTGGCGTAAGGGGCGGCTTGGCCCGCGATAAAGTCGGTCAGATGCAAACGCGCGGGATACTTTCCCGTCATGATCGCCGCGCGACTGGGCGAGCAGACGGTGCACGCCGAATAGGCATCGGTGAATCGGACGCCCTGCGCCGCCAACGCATCGACGTTGGGGGTTTCGTGAAAATCGCTGCCGAAGGATCGGACGCCGTTCCAACCGAGATCGTCGGCGAGAAACAGAATCACGTTGGGACGTTTATCCGCAGCTGCCAGCGTCGAAGCGAGCATGGCCAGCAGCAGTGCGGTGGCGAACCGATGGTCCAAGACGTTGCGAACAAGATTCATGATTTTGGCGGTTCCCGTTGGACGTCGACTGGATGGTCACCCTGCAACGATTGGATTTGTTCCACAACGGCTTTGACGTTGTCTTTTCCGCGGTGCAACCCGATATCCAGTGTGAACTGACGTTTCTGTCCCGGCGACAGCTTGGGGACGCGTCCGGCGGCACGTTCGACCTTGCGGTTGTAGGGATAGCCCGTCGCCGGCTCGATGCCCGTGACGTAGCCGTCTTCGGTGGCCGCGGTGTTTTTCCAGATCGTCAGGTAGGGCAATTGTTCGGCCGACCAATGCATCGACGCCGCACGGTCAGCGGCTGCGTTCTGCAGCACCGCGCCGGTTCGGTTGTGCTCGTCGGTCAGCGGCTCGACCAGATAGACTTGTTCGACAAAGCCGGCGGTCGGCGGCAGATAGGTCGCATAGCCGTCGATGCTTTCGGCCGCGTGGGCGTCCATCGGCGCCAGCGACTTGACCGCGGCATGCACCGTCGCGCCCGCGCCCAGCAACGGGGCACCAAAATTGGCGTGATAGATGATTTGGAATTCCTGTTCCTGGGCACCCAAGTTCTCGACGGTGTCATCGATTCGAAAGCTGTCTTGACCGGGAACGACCGATACCTCGGTGATCAACTTTAATTTCGGTCCGTAGAAGAACTTTTCGTACACGATGCCACGGACGCGGATGCGATGCGGCGCGGCCGAATCAATGATGACTTCGACTTCGCTGGCCGGGATGTTTCCGATTTTCCCGTGCAGTGTCAGATCCCTCGTTGTGGTACCGCCCGCGCCATCTTCGAATTCGTCTGTTCCCGGATGGCCGGCAAACTCGAGGCCGCAGCGAACCATCCACTCGTTGAATCCTTCCAGCCAGCCGAGCCCGCCGCGGCTTTCCAAATCGATCAACGCCGGATGCACGATGTCTTCGACGGGCGAGTCCCAGCCCAGACGCATGTCGCCCGAGCGGACTTCGTAGACGCTCATCCCCCGCGTCGGAATCACGTCGATCTGCAGCACGCCATTGTCGATCGTGATCAGGTCCACGCCTTCTTGCTTGCCACCGTGCAGCGTCTTCTTTTCGACCGACCAATTGCCTCCGCTGAGTTTCCAACTGTCGCGGTGGACGTTCTGCTCGGTGCTGGTCAAGACGTAGCGTTGGTCGGCGTGAACCGACAGCGTCGGCAGCGCAAGGCCTAGAGCGATCAGGATGGCAAAACAACGGCAGCGCGCCATGAAAGTCTCTCCAAAAACAGTGCAAAGATATGGATTCCTACGCGACGCATCGACGCGTCACCGGCCAATCATAACCGTTCTGGCCAATCATAACCGTCTGGGGCAACCGACGTGCTCGGGCAACCGACGTGCTCGGGCATCATCCGCGACTACGGTCGTAATCCGGGCACGCCGAGCGACTGTCCGAAGCGTGCCGCCAATGTCGCCTCGTCCATCCCAAAGTTCTGCTGCAGCGCTTCCTCCATCGGGACTCCCAACTTGACATCGCGAAACATCTGGCTGAAGGCGATCGGGTCGGACTGGACCAGAAATTGAACCAGCTGGCCGCACATCGGCCAACGTTCCTGGTCCAGTTTGGTCGCCCCCAGCAGGCCCAGCATTGAACCGGCGTTGCGGAGTTGTCGCGTGACATTGGATCGTTGAGTCGACTGGCGTTTACGGTCGGGAATGATCGCGAACTGGACGGCGTTGGCGATCCCCATGTTCATCCAAGGCACGGTGTTGGCATCGGAGTGCAGACGACCGGCGAATCCCAGACTGTATCCCCAACTCAAACCTCGCGCGACGTTGCCGTCAATGTTCTTGGCGATCGCGGTTTGCAGAAACCGTTTCGCGCCGCCCCGCACGCCAGCCCGTCCGCCATGGTTGGGATTGTTCATCACCTGTTCTTCGAAGGCGGCAAAACGCGCCGGCGTGCTGAAGACAGCCAAGATGGCTTTGCCGCGCCAGATGGAATCGCTTTGGGGCAGCCCGAACATCTGGTTGAGCTGACGATTTAATTTGTCGACGAACGTGCGCAGCCCCGCAGTGGCTGCGGGAGGATAGTCGGTAAACAACAACGTCGATTCGGTTTCTTCGACATGAAACTGTCCGACGCTGCTGAGTGTCTTGGCGGCGGCTTCTAAAAAGCGAAGGTGTTCGGCGGTCGCTTCGGCTTGTGCTTCTTCATCGGCTTGCTCACGGATCTGTTTTCCCTGCGCCGCCAGTCGGCTCTCCGCCGCGGCATCGGCGGCAGCCGCGTTGATCACAAACAGTTGACGCGTCGGCGGGAAATAACGTAAACGAAACCGCTGAGGGCCCACCCAAAACAGATAGATGTCGTCGACTCTCACCGTGCTGGTTCGGCCGGCTTCGCTGCGGTACTTCACAAACTTCAGTCCGTTCTGTTTGCGGTCAAACTGCAACTCGTCCAGCACCACCTTGACGATAAAACGTCCCGATCGCAGCTTGATCGCCAGTGGTTTGTCGACCAAGGTTTCAAGCTCATCGGCACTGACAAGCCCGTCGAAGCGAATCCCGGCGGGTGGTTGATTTGAAGCCGCCAGCGACGTGCTGTCGGGAAGCGTTGCCATCGCCAAGAACAACCCCATCGAAACGACAAGTCGCCGAGAAACGTACCGCCTGAACATCGAAACCTCGCCGGGTGGAGAATGCGTCAGAATCCTGAACGCCTCAAGGATACCGCATCGGCTATCACGATGCGAGAAAAGACGCGTCAGCCATCGATGACGCGATTGATCGCGTCGGCGAGTTTGCCGACGTGGGGCGGTTGCATGCAAGTATTGTGCGTCCCCGGGATCGAGTGCAGCGAGAGATGTTTTCCGACCAAGTAACGCCACCCGAGCGAACGATCGCTGTAGCGCGTCCCGATCAGCCCGCTGGGGCCGGCCACGCGGAACAGATGCAGCGGCAGTTCGTCCGGTTGGATCGCATAATCCAAGAACGCTTGGACGTTGGTGCGGATTTGTTCGGGATCGCCCTCGTCATCGCGAAATTGGAATCCGGCATCGGCCGTGATCGGATCGTTGCGACGCCGCATCAGTTTCGCGTAGAGCGTCTGCAACAAATTCCCGAAGGCTTCACGACTGTTCAACGAACGAACACGGTTTCGGACACGGACCAGATTCCCTTTCATCCGGTCGACGTGTCGATTCCATTTGGGCGCGTGGACGTAAGCCGCTTCCGTGCCCGATTCGACAATCATCAGGACATCAATCGACTGGCCGAGTTGCTTCAGTTGCCGGGCGATCTCGTACCCCAACAGCCCACCCCAGCAGAACGCAAGGACCCAACGTGGGCCGTCGGGTTCGGCACGGATCCACGCGTCCACATACAGTTTGGCCAACGCTTCGATCGTCGACGGGCTGTCGCCCGGTGCAGGTTGCTGAGTGACATACAGCGTTCGCTGGGGCGCCAAGTCGCCGGCCAGGTAGTGGGCGTAGTGGCACTGTCCACCGACCTCGTGGACCAGCAACAGCGATCCTGCTTGCCTCCCCGCCCTGACGTTGGAGATCACCGAACCGGCGCGTGCTTGCTGCGGCGATGCCTCGCCGCGCGATCGATGCTCCGCCGCTGCCGCCAACTCCGCGATCGAATTGCACTCCAGGATATCTTTGGGTTCAATTTCCAGTCCCGCTTCACGCGCCATCGAGATCAATCGGATGCTGAGCAGCGAATCGCCGCCGATATGAAAAAAGTTGTCCTGGGGCGAGACCTGATCGAGACGCAACAAGTGACGACAGAGTCGAACCAGAATTCGCCCGTGATCGGTCAGGTTGTCGTTCGTTTCTGTGACGAGCCGAGGTACATCCAGGTCCATCGAAGCCAGTCGGTGTCGATCCACTTTTCCTGAGCCTGTTCGGGGGATCGAATCGAGTCGCACGATGCGGCGGGGGATCAACGCCGCAGGTAATCGTTGGTGCAACTGGCGACGTAGCTCTTGATCGTTGATCCCGTCTGAGTCCGTGACCACCCAAGCGACCAATTCTTTCGACGTGGGACCGGTGTCGCGCACATCACGCGTGTTCAGTTGACTGGCGAGCCATTGTCGTTGTCGCGGAGTCAACGCGTCGACGCGTTTGGCGATCGATTCGCCGTGTTTCATTTGACCGCCCTCACGACGACCATCGAGTCGGCCCACCACGCATCTTTGGTGTCTTCGGGAATCGTAAGCGGCTGGACCCTCATTTGAATCTCTTTGAAATGTCCTAGCAGGCTGCGTTGATGACGACGGCTCAATGAATCGACCTCGGTCGTCAAATACGTGAACACACCGCCGTCGCGTAGCAACCCTGACGCAACGGGGAAGAAATGTTCTGCAAACGTCGCGCTGTTGGCGACATACTGAACAAATTCCTTCTCGTTCATCGGAAACGCATGGAAAAAGACGCTGTCATAGGTGGCCAGCTTGTCGATGTTGTCCTGCCAGGATCCGGGAATCAGGCGGATATTCGGATCTGAGTAGTGTTTCCGCCAGGGGATGAAATGATCGTTGATGCTGTGGAGATTCATTTCGACAACGGTGTGAGAACGCACCCCGGCTTCCTGAATCATCGTTGCCGCGACGCCCCGCCCGAATCCGATTTCCAAGACATCGCCATCTGACTCGGTCGCCCACTCCGCCATCACTTTCATCAGTGGTGTTTGCCAGTCTTCCATGATCTCTTGGTCCGTCAGTCGCTCCGTCGACAGGTCGCGTGGCAGATGCGGCGCGTCGCTTCCGGCAACCATGTGCCGAGCGATATGGTCCAATGCGTTCAGGTCGGCCGCGGAGTCGCGAAGCATTTGGTTGAGCAACCACGTTCGCTGACGTTTTCGTGGTGTCGCGATGAAATCACCCGGTTTGATTTCGACGGACCATCGAGCGTGATCATCTTCATAGGTGAGTGTCTCGGCAACGCCGCTGTCGATCTCCATCGCCCGATCGATCCAACGCTGAGCTTCCTCGGCAGGCAACTCGCTGAGCGCGGCGACGAGCGCGTCGGGGTGATCGGAAACGGTGCCAGGGCTCCGCTGAACCGCCATGACGGCGGCGTCCGAGACCCCGTCGATGGCCACCAATTCGGACTCGATTTCGGCCGGTTCGATGCGAACGCCGTTGACTTTGATCTGTTCGTCCAGACGTCCCAAGAAGATCAACGAACCGTCGCGCCGCATGCGAGCCAGATCGCCCGTTCGGTAAAGTCGCCCAGAACTGCCCGAATTCGGGTCAGGAATGAATTTTTGATGCGTGAGCGCGTGATCCGCGTGATACCCGTTGGCCAAACGCGGGCCACCGAGATGGATTTCGCCGATGCATCCGATGGGCACCGACGCACCGTTTTGATCGAGCAGGCAAACGGGAGTTCCCTCAGCACTGCGCCCGATCGAAATCATGTCATCGGTCGGCTTCAGCTCCGCAACCGTCGACCAAACCGAGGCCTCGGTCGGACCATATTCATTGAACAGGCGGGTGTTCGGCAAAACCCCGAAGTGTTGTCGGACCAAGGACCGTGTGCAGGATTCGCCCGCCAGGATGACTCGCTGGAGTGTCTGTAGCGACGTCGGGTTCGCGTGCTTGACGAGCACCCGATAGAGCGACGGAAGGATCAGCGTCTCGGTCACTTGTTGTCGATCAATCAACGCTGCCAAACGTTGGACATCTTGCAAGTCTTGATCTTGCGGCAGAATCAATTGTCCTCCGTCGCAAAGCGTCCAAAAGATTCCAGCAACAGAGCTGTCAAACCAAATCGGTGACACCATCATGTACCGCTGTGGAGCTGCTGGATAGAACGACTTGCGCGCCAAGGTCGAACGCAGCAATGCATCATGCGTGATTTCCACGCCCTTGGGTTGTCCGGTGGAACCGGAGGTATGCAGGATGTAGGCCAATGTCTGGCCCGCGGGCGGTTCAATCCGCGCGCCAGTTTCGTTTCCGGGCCGTGGTAAGTCGTGGGGATCGATTACCGTTTGGAAAACGTCGCCGAGGCCAGATCGATTTCCGACCACGACGCGGGCGCCGACACGCGCGGAGAGTTGACGCAGACGTTCCAAGGGCAGGTCTGGGGCAAAGGGCACATAGGCACCGCCCGCTTGCAGAATCCCGAAGATTCCGACGACCATCTCGACCGATCGTGAGAGACACACGGCGACCGCGATGTTCGGGCCAACACCTGCATCACGCAGCCTCTCCGCCAGCTTGCCGCCCCGATCGATCAAGTCGCTGTATCGAATCGATTCGTCGCCACATACCACAGCGACCGCCTCGGGCGTTTCGCGGGCGCGGCGATGGATCCATTCGATCACCGTCTGACCGTCTGGACCAATCGCTGGGGTATCGTGATTCCCAGCCAATGCGTTCATCGCGGCGTGATCGATGGCGCTGCTGAAGTCGACTTGGCCAATGCGCTGGCTCGGGTCACGTGCGAGCTGTTCGAGCAGCGATTGCCAATGCTGCGACATCAACTCGATGGTTTCCCGTTTAAAACGATTGGTGCGAAACTCGATCGCGCACTCGATCCGGGGACGCGCGTCAGCGGCGAACCAGGTCAGGTCAAATTTCGCCACGCCCAGGTCCGACACCGTAGGGATCAAAGTCAAACCGTCGCCGAGTTCCAACGGCGCGAGCGGTTGCTGCGGAACAAACATCGTTTCGAACAAGGTTCCGAACTGCTCAGAGAGTTCCTGGTGCGTCGCTCGACGGTGGGCCAGCAAGTCCGCGAAATCATGGCTGATCTGCCCGGCCAATTCGTCAAACGCCGCGTCGTGTCGGATACGACAGGCGAACGGCAGAGCTTCGATCAAGAAGCCGACTTCCCCGTCTTCCAAACTCCAGTTGCTGCGACGGCTGACCGGCATCCCGATCACAAAGTCCTCCGTCGCCGAATAGCGTGAAAGCAAGACCGAATAGGCGGCCAACAAATACGTCCCGACCGAGACGCCGCATGCGGACGCTGATCGACGGATCGCCGCACTGAGCGGATCGGACAAGGAAAATCGAAACAGCTCGCCGGCCTCAGAGCCCTCGGCGGAAGGTTCAAAATCGAACGGCAACGCGATCGCCCGATCGCACCCGTCCAACCATTGCTCCCACCACGACGAACGTGAAGCAACGCTTGTTTCAGGTTCGGCCACGCGTGGAATGGATGCCGTGGCCCCAAAAAGACCCCCTTCCCCTTTCCTAAAAAGACCCCCTTCCCCTTTTTCGGGGTCATCCCCTTTTTCGGGGTGGCGGTAGTGTTGGGCGAATTGGTTCATCAACAGTTGGATGCTGTGTTGGTCGACGGCGAGGTGGTGAACCGTGATCGCCAACGTGTCGCCATGATCGCGGGACCGCACCAATAGTGCACGCAACGGTCCATCGCTTGCCAGATTGAACGGACGCCGGCCTTCGGCCACGATCGCCTCGTTCGTCGCATCGTGCTCCCAGAGCGTCCAGGCAAGGGGTAAGTCATCGTGCACCCGCGGGACCGGGGCACCGTCTTGTACATCGACGGTCGTACGAAGCGCCGGATGTTGACGAATTAATTTTTCCAGACAACGTCGAACGAGTGCCGAATCGATTCGGCCGGTGGCTTTCCAGACGACTTGATACTGATAGGCAGGTGATTGTCGGTGGGAGTGCCAGTGGTACCAGATTGCCCGTTGACCGGATGAGAATTCCGCAACCGGTGCCGCGGCGGATCGGGATTGGACAGGAACGTCGGGGACGGGCGTTTGCAAGCTGGCCAACGTTTTCGCGTCACGGTGCCGAAGAAGATCCTGGATCGTGATGGAAATTCCCAGCTCGTTGGCCCGCGAGACGAACCGCATCGCATCGAGAGACGAGCCGCCTAATTCAAAGAAGTCATCGTCAGTGCCCACCGCTTTCAGATCGAGTGTCGCCGCGATGAGGCTGACGAGCGTGAATTCGATGGCGTTCTTTGGCGCCGTGATCGTCGCTGACGTCTGGGCGGCGTCATCGGATCGTTGCCGGTCCAGAATCGATTCGATCTGCTTTCGGTCGATCTTTCCATTGATGGTCCGAGGAAATTGCGGCTGGACGATGAATCGCGACGGCACCATCGCGGCTGCAAAACGCGAGCGGAGGTGCCGCCGAATCCGGTCAACGTCGATCGCCGCATCGCCTTCGATCAACGCGACCAACCGTTCGGCACGCCCGTCGCGCATCTGCGGCAGCACGAGGCAGTCGTGTACGCCATCGCATTGTCGGATCGCCGCAGTGATTTCTGCGGGTTCGATCCGCACACCGGATAGTTTCAGTTGATCATCGATCCGGCCGAGAAATTCCAACGCACCATCGTCGCGCATCCGAACGCGATCTCCGCTGCGATACCAGACGACGTCATCGCCGGTTGCCGGTCGCGTGACGAATCGTTGACGTGTCAGGTCCGGATTGGCGAGGTATCCGTTGGCCAGTCCCGCGCCGCTGATCAACAATTCACCGGACACCCCGGGCGGAACCTGTCGGCCGGCCGAGTCGACGATCAGGATCGAGTTTCCGGCAACGGGTCTGCCGATACTCGCCGGACCGGGGGAGCGATCGAGTCGGTCGATGGGGTGCAGCGTTGCGCAAATGGTGGTCTCGGTCGGCCCGTACCCGTTGATCAAATTCAAATCGGGCGATCGGTCGACGATCGAGGCGAGCAGTCGCTGCGGAATCGGTTCGACGCCGACCAGCAGACGTTTCAGATCGAGCGGTCGACCATCGGCCAGCTGCCGATCGGTCTCCTCCAAGAAATACGGCGGCAAGTACGCGCTGTCGATCTGCATCACGCGCATCCACTCCAGCATCTCATCGGCACTGAGGCGTTGCGTGTCGCTGGGAATGCATAGGGTTCTGCCGAACAGCAACGCTGAGAAAACTTCGTGCATTGCGACGTCGAAGCCGATGTTGGTCCACCACGCGCAACGACAATCCTGCTTCAAGGGCGCCATCGTTTCAAATGTATTCAACAGATTCCAAACCGATTCATGGCGGACGACGACGCCCTGTGGTTGGCCGGTCGAACCTGAGGTGAACAGCACATAACACGCGCCTTGCGTCAAATCACAGGTCGATTGTCGGGGCGATGCGATGGGGACGACCGAAATCGAATCCCCGGTCGCATCGATCATCTGTGAAACGCCCGACTGTGACAGCAGTTGTCTCGCGCGTTCGGGAGGGTTCTCCGCGTCGACGATCAGGAAACAACGTCCGCTTGCCAAGACCCCCATCATCGCGATGACGGCTTTTTCATCACGCCGACAGAGTAGCGGAACCAATTCGCCGAAACCGGAATCTTCGATGCGTTCGGCCAGGTCGTGAGCCATCTGCCGCAGCCCGTCATAGCTCAGTTGGATCGCCGGACCGTCCACGGCGATCGCGTCATGCACTCGCTCGCATTGATTGCAGAACGTTTGCCAGAGATTGACGGGGTCCACCGTCGAAGCGATGCCGCAATGGTTGGCCAGGAACGCACGCTCTGAATCGGTGAGCAAGTCATAGTCGGCAATTCGAGTCGTCGGGGACGCACTGATCGCCGTCAGCGTGCTGCGGAAATGCTGCACCGCACGTTGACGATCGTCTGCCGAAAAGACGTCGTCGCTGAAGTCGAACAACAACTCCCATCGATCGCCATCGAGCGGATGGGCGGAGACGGTCAGTTTGCGTTGGGGATCTCCGTATCCGTTGTGCAACCACCGCATCGAGTTCGGCATGCCGCAAAAATCGTCCACCGTCAAGTCAATCACGTTGAGCGCGACGTCGAAGGCTCGCTGCGATTCGGACGTCATGACGCCCGGCATCGCGTTGGAGAGAAATCCCATCGACTCGGCCGCCACCTTTCGCGAGAGATCTGCAAACGTCTCCGTTGAATCGACCGAGACGCGGAAGGGAAGCAGTTGCATGAACAATCCGATCGTTTCTCGGAATGCCGGGGTGGAACGGCCGTGCGTTGTCGCTCCGATGCAAATGCTCTCCTGTTGTTCGAGTCGGCTGAGCCACGCGATCATGGTCGTGGCAAACAGATTGAAATGGCTCAGTGGTGCCGTGATTTGCCGAAATGGAGACGCCATCACCGAGGCTGCAATCGCCTGATTCTCCTCGTCGTTCAACCGCACGGTGACTCGGGTCTGTCGCGCGGAGACCGATTGGCGGCCGGCGGAGTAGAATCGAGTTCCCGGCGCTGCGTCGCTGCGTTCGGCAAACCATGCCCTGTGACGGGCAATGGAATCGTCGGACGTGTGGCGGTCCTGCCCATCGACGTACTGTCGATAGTCAGGGACATCCAAATGCGTGCGATCGCCTGGAACTGTTTCATAGAATTTCGCCAACGTTGCCAGAATCGCCCGTCCGGCAAACGCATCGGTCAACGCATGGTGAATCGTCAGATAGAATTCCCACTCGTCAGCTGCCAATCGAATGAGCATCGCGTCACAGAGCGA
>NZ_JBFHKV010000036.1:0-18364 GCF_041595215.1 Stieleria sp.
GGGCGGCACAGCAAGCGGCCAGGTGCTTGGGGCCCAACACGTTGGCTTGCTCAAAGCCTGGCTTGCGAAGCGCTTTCGTCGTGCCGGCCAGATTGAAAACGATCTCGCAATCGCGGACGGCGTTCTCAAGGGATCGCGGGTCGGAAAAATCGCCGACGATGAAGCGTGGGTTCAAAGGCTGCAGCGGCCTAAGATCGGAACTCGATCGAACCAGACACGTCACCTGGTCGCCTCGTTGCGTCAGATGTCGGACCAACTGAGTTCCGATGAAACCGGTGGCCCCGGTGACTAAAACGTTGGCCATGACTCTCACGCTAACTTCGCGGTGTGGGCTAAGCCCGTGTCGGTTCAAGCCCCTTCATCGTCGATTTCCCGCTGGCAAATTCGTCCGTCGGCAGTCCGCTTTGTTGCAGTACCGAAACGAACAGGTTCGCTAGAGGATAGTTGCTGGCGCGGTCAAAGGCGAGATGTTGTCCGTGGCGGAAGCCGCCACCCCCAACCAGAACCGGCAGGTTTCGGTTGTCGTGACTGGACGCGTTGCCGAGATTGCTGGTCATCAGGACGGAGGTCTGGTCGAGCAAGTTGCCATCGGTTTCTTCAAAGTTCGCCAAGCTGCGAAGAAAGTCGCCATAGGCGCCGACGATCTGTTCTTCGATCAACGCCAATTGGGCCAGCTTGTCCGCGTCGCGACCGTGATGGCTGAGCGTATGATAGCCTTCGTCGACGCCTTCGATCGGCAGCTTGGCGTTGCCACCGGGAAGATTCAACGTGATGAATCGTGTCGAGTCGGTTTGCAGGGCCAGTTTCATCAAACTCAGCATCATCGCCTGGCAGCCGACCAAATCGTTGGCGTCCGGTGGGGTCGGCGGCTTGGCATCGACGACCGGCTTGGGCATCTTCGCCCATCGTTCGTTGGCGGCCATCCGTTGTTCCAACTCGCGTACGCTGGAGAAGTACGAATCCAATCGGTTGCGGTCGCCGGCCCCCAGATCACGTTGCAATCGTTTCGCATCTTCGTTGACCACGTCCATGATGCTGCGTCCGCTGCGAATCCGATCGGCTTGCCGCAATCGTTCTTGTTGCGACTGGTCGATGAACAGCGTCGCGAACAGTTCCGCCGGCGAACTCAGCGAAGGGATCATCGCCCCGGTGTCGGTGTACGACGGGCTCTGGGTGCCGCTGGTGCTGAGGACCAACGACGGATAACGCGTGGCGCCGCCGAGATGTTTGGCCAGGTATTGGTCTACCGAGATGGTGTTCTTGGCGCTGCCACTGTTGCCGATCGGCGTGGCGGTCAAGATGCTCGCTTCGGCGCGGTGTCCGTTGGAAACGCCCGGGTGGCTGCTGCCGGAGACGACGGTGAATTGATCACGGATGTCAGCCAGTGGGTTCAGATAGCGGGACGGCGCATACGTGCGACCGGCTTGTTCGGGGAACAGGTTTTCGCCGAGCAATCCCAAACCGATCGTGACCGAGACGAAGCGATGGGCGGGGGGATCGGATTTTGCGCCGGCGGAGGCTTCCATCGCTGAGAGCCACGGCAGTGACATCGCGACGCCGCTGCCGCGGAGCAGGGTACGGCGGGCCAGGCGACTCTTCGGCGAATGAAAACGGACGGGGGCGTTACGCCCGGCGTGATTTTGTTTGTTCGTCATATCGGTTCACTTGGTGAGAAAGGTTTTGCTGGTCACGACGGCTTCGATCAGCGATCGCAATCGATAGCCATCGGGTTTGGTTTGAGCGACGATGTTGTCCAGGGTCTTGCGGTCGGCGAACGTGATTTCGTGTCCGGTCGCATAGACGAGCAGTTGAGCGGCAAAGTTTCGGGCGACGAGATGGTCGTCGCTGGCGGCGAGTTCTCGGAAGGCGACGAAGGAATCGAATTCTCGACCGTCGGCAAGCCGGTACGCCGAGTCGACTTTGGGACCTTTTTTATAGGAGCCGCCGCGACGCGTGAAATAATGGTCACGCCACTTGCCGGCGGCGTCAAAGTGTTCCAGCGCGAATCCGGGAGGATCGATTTTCGCATGGCACGATGCACACTCGGTTTGCGAACGGTGTTTTTCAAGGATCTGGCGAACCGTCGTGGCACCGCGGACGTCAGGTTCGATGGCGGGCACATTGGCCGGCGGATCGGGGATGGGAACGCCGAGTAATCGATCGCAGATCCAAACGCCGCGGACGACCGGCGAGGTGTTGGATCCATTGGCCGTCACCTTCAGGATCGATCCGTGCGTCATCAACCCGCCGCGAAACGGATGGTCCGCGATCGAGACGCGTTTCCATTGCGAGGGGGCGATGTCGGCTTCGATGTCATAGTAGCGGGCCAGACGATTGTTCAACCACGTGAAATCGGATTCAACCAGCATCCGCGCCGGTTGGTTTTCGACAATCAATGTCTCCAGATAGCGACGGGTCTCACCGAGCATCGCATTTTGGACCACCAAGTCGAAATCCTTGTGCATTCGACGATCCGGTTCGGTGAAGTCGATGTCGGCGAGGTCCAACCATTGGTCGGAGAAATCGTTGACGAAGTGCTGCAGCGTTTCGCCTTGAAGCAAGCGACGCGTCTGCGCAACGATCTCCGCCGGATCGGACAACCGACCCGCGTCGGCGGCCGCACGCAGTTTGGAGTCGGGGGCTCTGCCGGTCAGCATGTAGCTGAGTCGATTGGCGACGGCGTGGTCGTCCAGACGTCCGGGCGTTTCGGTGAAATAGATGAAGCGAGGCGAACACAGCACGGCTCGATACGTTTGACGAAGCACTTCGATCGGATCATTGCCGTCCGCGATGCGTTGATCGATCAGGCGGGCGTAGGGTTCCAGCATCTCCGTCGTGACCGGGCCGCGGAAGGCTGCGGTGGCAAAGTCATGCAACCGCTTTTTCAGGTCTTCTGCCGGTGAATCACTGTGCAATTGAAACCGTTTCGATTTCGCATCGTAACGCACGTCCAGATCGCCGAACAAAGCTTGCCGGACGGCCGCCTGGTCTCCGCCGGGATAAATTCGTTCGATCTTGAGCGAGTGCATCGCGACACCGGGAACGTCTTGCGGTTCCCCTTCGCCGAATCCGACTTGCCCGCCGTTGAAGCGAGCTTTCTTGAGCGTGCTGTCGGCCGGGCGGATCTCAAACATGTGATCGGCTTCGATCCATGTGGTGAAGGTAAACGTTTGCGGAGTCTCAGTCGCTTCGAATGCGCCGACCCAATGCATCAGTGGCGCGCTGGAAACACATTTGCCACTTCGGACCGAACACCACAGGCCGCGATCGTCGGGCATCTTCAATGAAGAAGCGTCCAGCGTGATGCGATACCAACCGGAATGGTCCACTTCGGTGCGGGAGATCCGTCCGTAGAACGAGAGCCCGCAGGACCAGATCACCGCCGCGCCGTCGCGCAACTCGGGATCGCGATTGCGTTGCCCCTTGCGCTTGTTCGCGATTCGTGAGGCGGGCAGGTCGATGACGACGTCGGACTGGTTGGGGCGAAGTCGATCAAAGGCCAGGTCCAAGGCCGCATCGACGACGCGCAGGTGGTCTTCGAGATGATAGTGGGACATCGACTGGGCATCGGCGATGTTGCGAAACCCATCGGTGCGTTGTTCATCGGGCATTAATTTCGAAAGCGGGGCGGCGATCGCAAACAAGTCACCGAGCGTTCGTTCCAGTTGATGGTTGGTCAGTCGTCTGGAGAGCACGCGGCCGAGTGATTGATGACGCGACGTGATGGCTTGGTCGATCGACTCAGCAGCCGAGTTGAGAAATCGTGTTTTGGGCTCCGCTTCGACTTCGCCGTATTCCTCCGGCGGCATTTCGCCGTCTGCAACGCGGTCAAAGACGCGGACCCAAGTGGCGATGTTTTGGGGTTCGCTGTTTGGGGATTCGCTATTCTGGGGTTCACTGGAGTGTGCCAGATCGGCCCACTTCAGACGGTTCAAATCAAATCCCCCTTCACCTTCACTGCCGTCGTGGCAGTCGAGACAATTCTGCTGCAAGAACGACATCACGTCGTCCTTGCGGTGATTGAGTTGTTGCGTGTCGTTGGAGTCGGTCGCTTCGGCGGCTACAGCGGATGGTTGCAGCAGCAGTGTCGTCGTGAGCACGGCAAACAACACGATCATCGGCAACGCATGATGTCGCGCGGCGGTCCATGTGGTTGTGCACGTGCTGCGCAGGTGGCTTGCGCGGCATCGACGCCTGTGATGGGAGGGCATGAAGGCTTGATTCATCACTCGGTGAGTCATTGGAGGTGGGATCGAGCGCGGCGAGGGGTGGCGATCCAGCTGATCGCAGGTGTCACGACCCGTGTAAAAGGCGGGAGGGGTCGATACCGCCGCAGTCTCCATTATAGCTGCAAGGCCAGGGGTTCACGATGCGTTTTGGAGTGCGACGGCTTCGATCGACCGCTGCTGAACTGTGAAGGAGGGACGCAACGCGGTATTCTGGGCAAGGTTGTGGTCCGCCCGACGAATCAGACCACGCCGAATGTCTCTCGAATTTGTCCGCACCATCTCTAGAAATTGTCCCTACAGGCATACCCGATGCTGTTATCCGAGCCCCCCGAGACCGCTTACGACATCCGCTTCACGTTACTGGGATTCCCGGTCCGGATCGCGGTGACGTTTTGGTTGGGTGCGGTCGTGTTTGGTTACGCGCTGTGCCGTTTTTTTTCCAGTGAAGCGCTCGGCGTCGGGCCATTGATGATCGCTTGGGCGCTGTGTTTGCTCGTTTCGATCTTGATTCACGAACTGGGGCATGCCTTGGCGTTCCGTCATTACGGCATTCAGTCCTCGATCGTGCTGTATCACTTCGGCGGTCTGGCGATTCCGACAAGCACGTACACGCCGGGTCGATCGATCGCGCGGATCGGCGAGAAGGAACAGTTGATCATTTCGGCGGCCGGGCCGGCATTTCAGTTGTTATCCGCACTGGTCGTGATCCTGGCGGTCAAGTTGGCAGGTTTCGAAGTGTCGGCGTTCCGTTGGATGCCATCGTTTCTGGCGACGCTTCCGTGGGTCACCGAAGGCCCGGTGATGGATAGCCGAGGCATGTTGGCACTGGTGACGTTCTACATCTTGCCGAGTGTCTTGTGGGCGTTGTTGAACCTTGTTCCGGTCTGGCCACTCGATGGAGGACGCATCGCGCGCAGTCTGATTGTGATCAATGGTGGCACAGTCGCGCAATCGCTATGGGTCAGCGTGATCTGCAGCGGCTTGTTGGCGTTCTATGCGTTCAACCATGGCCAACCGATGATGGGCATCTTCTTCTTGATGTTCGGTTTCAGCAGTTACCAGATGTTGAATCCGATGAACAACGGATGGCGCTAACGCGGTGCAACGAATGGCAGCAGCGCGGTGCAACGAATGGCAGCGCGGTGCAACCAAACGTAGCGCGATGCAACCAACGATCACGCGCATCAGTGCAACAAAGTCGCGCGAGATGGACAACAAAGTGCGCTAAGACAGTTCGATCAAGTGGTTCGTTGCAAAATTTTTCTCAAAAACTTTTGCATGCGTTTGATGTCGCTTCCAACCACTGCGCATGGTGTCGTCGAGCATGCATGAAGTCATCGAATGTCAAGTGCTGCGCGCGACATCAAGACAACGAAGCGCATCGTTGTTGTGTCCGTTCGCGTTTCCATCGAATGCGCACAACGCATTGCTGTATCAATATTTGCGTCAACGCGCACACAACGAGGTCGTGGCGCGATCGGTGCAACGATGCGCCGACACGTCGCTTGTCATCGAAGGTTCAACGTGATCGTTGCGAGCGTTGCTTCGGTCGCAATGAACAGCGTTGGGGTAGCAGGAACGAAGTGTCTTGCAAGCATAATTTTTCCGAAAACATGTTGCGGAATTTGACGCAGCGCGTACAAATACCGCAGGTTTACGTCAGACAGCATTGATTGGTCCGTTGGATAACTGGCTTCAATGTTTGTCTGTCACTTACTAACGCATGGTGAGCCGTGGCCGGTGGCTTGTCGGGGAACGTTCCCACGCAAGTCACAATGACTCGCCATCGTTTCCAATTCCGCGGAGGAAAAACGTGGCTAAAAAGAAAGCAACCAAGAAGAAGGCTGCCAAGAAGAAGGCAACCAAGAAGAAGGCAACCAAAAAGAAGGCTGCTAAGAAGAAGGCCGTGAAGAAGAAGGCTGCCAAGAAGAAGGCAACCAAGAAAAAGGCGACCAAGAAGAAGGCAACCAAGAAGAAGGCTGCCAAGAAGCGCAAGTAAGCTGCTTCTCTTCGCCGATTCTCAATCGGCCCCATCCATCCACCAAACCGCTCGGGTCACCCCTGAGCGGTTTTTTTATGGCCGGTGCCAACCGGCTGATGCCAAATGGTGGATTCAATTGACAGGTGGTCAAGCGTGTTGGTCGCAACCCGAAAACGGAGTTGCGGCGGGCGAATCGAAGCCCACCCTGCGGGGGAGCGCTGTGAAGCACTGATTTCCCGCGTTCGACGAGGTTTTCACCGTCTGTTCCACTCGTTCAGAGTGTCGGCAGGGTCGGTTTGGGCGGTGCGGCGGCATTGCGGGCGGCCAGGGTGCGGACCATCGCTTGGCTGACGCGTTCCAGCGGGGCTCGAGCGGCTTCGTCGTCGGCGAGGACCGCAGCCAGCCGGCCTTCATCCCCGGCGACACGCAGTTTGATGTCCAGCGGAAGGCCGCCGAGGAAGGGGACGTCCATCTCTTCGGCCTTCTCGCGTGCTCCACCGGATCCAAAGATGTCGTAGGTCTTGCCGCAATCGGGGCACAGGAAGCCGCTCATGTTTTCGACCATACCCAGGATCGGAATGTTGACCTTTCGGAACATTGCGATCGCTTTGACGGCATCGAGCAGCGCGACCTCCTGGGGTGTGCAAACGACGACGCTACCGGCCAGCGGAATGGCTTGCGAGAGCGTCAAGGCGACGTCGCCGGTTCCCGGTGGCATGTCGATGATCAGGTAATCCAGTTCACCCCATTCGGTCATGCCCAAGAACTGGTTGATTGAACCGTGCAGCATGGGGCCGCGCCAGATCACGGCTTCTTTGGGGTCCACCAGAAATCCCATCGACATCACGGGCATCGGAGACAGGTCGGGGCTGTCGTCGAGCATGATCGGATCGATCCGCTTGGACTCGCTGAAACCCGGGCGGCCGGAGAGTCCTAGCAAGTGTGGAATGCTGGGGCCGTAGACATCGGCGTCCATCAAACCGACTCGGCTGCCCAGTCGCCGCAGCGTCAGCGCGATTGAGGCCGCCACGGTGCTTTTGCCGACGCCGCCCTTGCCGCTGCCGACCGCGATCACGCTTTTGGCGCGGAGTGCCGTTTGGCCGACACGGGTGGCCGGTCGGGCGTGCGTCTTGAACTCCAGGTCGACTTGGATGCCGGGAAAGGCAGCGGCTAGTTTTGCCTCCACGGCGTCGCGAACGTCGTCTTGGATCGGACGCGAGTGTGAGGTGAGGCCGAGTTGGATGTTGGCATGCTGGCCGTCCAGACTGACCGAGACGACTTGTCCCATCGAGCCCATCGGGCGTCCGGTTTCGGGGTCGGGGTGCCCATCGAGAAGCTGGCGGACGGAGGATTCGGAGAGTTCGGGCATGTTATCGAGTTCCAGGTTCCGGGTTCCAGGTTCCAAGTTGGCAACGCCAAGTTGGATGGTCAGTCGGGTACAGGGTAACGATTTGCCAAAGAAGTGGGACCCAGCTAAGAAAATCTGAAATCTGAAACCTGAAACCTAAAACCTGAAACGAAAAAAAAGCGGCTCGGCAGCGAACTGCCGAGCCGCTTTCGCGGTTCACGTCTAGAGTCCAGCAGCCGGGTTTATCACCCGGTTGCTACGTTTCGCTTTATCAGCGGACGTAGCGGGCACTGGCTTGAATGACGCGACGCTTTTGTGAGATGCTCGCACTCGGATCAACGATCGGAGCGGGAGGCATGGGAGCTGCGTCGGTGGCGGGAGCAGCGGCCGGAGCCGGTGCGGGAGCCATCGGGGCGCTGTAGGTTGCTCCGCATCCGCAACCGCTGTCGCACGCCGGGGCGTCGCAGCAGCTGTCGCATCCGCAGGAGCTTTTGCGAAGGTTGCCGAAGAGTTTCTTCAACAGGCCTCCGCTCTTGGAGCCGCAGCCGCAAGCCGAGTCGCAGCCGCTGTCGCAACCGCAGGGGGCAGCGACTTCGCAGCCACATGCCGGAGCGGTTTCGCAGCAAGGAGCAGCGACTTCGCAGCCGCAAGCCGGAGCGGTTTCGCAGCAAGCGGTTTCGCAACCACAAGCCGGTTCACAGCACGAGCTTTTCTTGCAAGCGAACAGGTGGGCCAGCAGTCCGCCTTTTTTCTTGCTGCAGCCACACGCCGGAGCGGTGTCACAGCAAGGAGCAGCGACTTCGCAGCCACATGCCGGAGCGGTTTCGCAGCAAGGTGCAGCGACTTCGCAGCCACAAGCCGGAGCGGTTTCGCAGCAAGCCGGGCCAGCGACTTCGCAGCCACAAGCCGGTTCAGCGGCACAGCCACATGCGGGTGCTTCACAACCGCAAGCGGGTTCGGCACATCCACAAGGGGCTTCGCAGCCACAAGCGGGTTGTGCTTCACAGCCACACGGTGCAGCGGCACAGCCGGTGTCACAACAAGAAGAGCTAGAGCAGCCCTTCATCAATTTTTGGAGCAAGTCCATCCCTTGTGTCTGGCAACACGTCGTGGTGCCAAGAACGAGGGCCATCATCATCAGTGTCCGTATCATCGGAGCCACGTCTCCCTTAGTTTGTTACGCGGGTCGATTTGAAAAGCGGGTCATGTTGGTCGAATTCGACTGCCACTCGGGTGCGTTCGCTGGACGAAGTTGCCGGCGATCGCATCCGATTGATACACCCTTCGAGCACGGACGGACCGCGGTGTGGGTTACACAGCCCGCCGACTTCGTTCAGCTCGATGGCAATTCGTCGTGGTGGAACAACGTCTTGCCAATTGATCGGCAATTCGAATCCGCACGCAAAATCGCTTTTCAAATCCCCCGTTGCGTCCTGTGCAACGAGGAATTCTGGGTCGATCGTTCGCTGACGGCTCGTCCCGGTCGGGGCGATTTGTCAGCTGGGATCACTAACCGTATCGGACCGGTTACGGTCAGAGATTACTGTTCCACTCTATTTTCACCAGCTTGCGAAGCTTTGACGGCTAGGTAATTTTCTCTCGATGTGGGGGGGGCAACTGATACCCGGGTTGGTCACGTGGAACAAACGGACTGGACGGTATAAACTATCGCGACACGGATCACGTGAGGCGTTTCAGGGTCGCCCACCAGGGGGCCGGCCCGCATCGCGGGCATGGCAACGGCTGTACTGACGGGGCACGTCGTGTTCTGTGCATTGCAGTACTGTGTGCCGTGGATTAGCAGACGTTTGCGGAGGGATCCGTACAGATTTGCCACTCTCGAGCGTTGGAGACCTGTCCAGATGCCTGATCGAGGCCCCGCCGTTGTCGATCTGACCGCCCTGCCAGGGGTCGAGTGCCCCTGTGGCATCGCGCGTCGAGCGTTTCACGACCGTGACGAGTTCCCCGGTACGGTACATTTGACGAATATCGATCGATCCGCCCGGACGCACTACCATACCGAACACACCGAGGTTTACGTCGTATTGGAGTGTGACGATGACGCCGCGATCGAGCTGGACGGCCGATTGCACCCTGTACGTCCTAAGACTTCGGTTTTGATCCCCCCCGGCACTCGACACCGTGCGGTCGGATGCATGCAGGTGGTGATCGTTTGCTTACCCAATTTTGACCCTGCCGACGAACACTTCGACTGAGGGCTCATGAACAGGGCTCATGAACCTCGGCCAGTCCAGTTAAGATAGCGACCATGCCCACTTCGTCCGTTGCCCAATCTTCCTTCCTGCCTGTTTGCCTTCCCATGACGCGACCAACTTTTGACTTCCAACGTCGACTCCATGCGGCGTTCCCCTTCCTGTTGATGCTCCCGATGTTGTGGCTCGGGGTGGCCGCATCGGCGGCCGATTGGCCCTATTGGCGCGGCCCCAACATGGACGGGACCGCCGACGTCAGCGGTTTGCCCGACGACTGGGATTCAAAAGGAGGCGACGGCAGCAATCTGCTTTGGAAACGCGAAGACATTGGCAGTTTCTGTACCCCGGTGGTGATGGGGGGACGGCTTTACACGATCCAGCGGCATCTACCCGACACCGAGCGTGAGGGTGAGAAAGTCGTTTGTCTCGATGCCAAGACCGGCGAGACGATTTGGGAAAACAGCTACAACGTCTGGCTGTCCGATGTCCCCGCAGAACGGATCGGGTGGACCAGCGTCGTCGCCGATCCCGAATCGGGCAACGTGTATGTTCTGGGCGCTTGTGACGTCTTTCAGTGCATGGACGGGGAAACGGGCGAGACGCTTTGGCAGGTCCCGTTGCACGAGCAATTCGGAATGCTCAGCACCTACGGCGGCCGGACAAACTTCCCCATCGTTCACGAAGATTTGGTGATCATTAGCGGGATCATCATCAACTGGGGCGACTACGCCAAACCCAATCACCGCATCCTGGCACTGGACAAGCTGACGGGCGAATTCGTTTGGTTCAGCGGAACGCGTGATCTGCCCTACGATACGTCTTACTCAGCGCCGACGATCACGACCATCGACGGTCAACGACAGTTGATCATGGGTTTTGGCGACGGCCAGGTCTGGGGCATTCAGCCGCGAACCGGAAAGCAACTCTGGAACTACGAATTGTCGCGCCGCGGCCTGTTTGCCGCTCCCCTGGTTATCGGCGACAAGGTGTTCTGCAGCCACAATGAAGAGAACGTCGGCGAATGGGCCAACGTGATGGGCGCCGTCGCGGCGGTCAAGATTTCCGGCACCGGCGATCAAACCCAAGCCAGTGAGTTGTGGAAGCAGTACGAAGTCGTGGCGGGATTCAGTGAACCTGTGCTCGTCGACGGGCGTTTGTACCTGGTCGACGACCGCTGCAAGATGTGGGTCTTCGATGCCGAAACGGGAGAGCCGATTGTCGAACAAGAACGGTTTGCCGACAGCCGCCAGAAATCGGCACTGTTGTACGCCGACGGTAAAATCTATGTGACGACCGAAAATGGTCGTTGGTCGATCGTCAAGCCGACCGCCGACGGGTTCGAAGTGATCAATGACGGACGACTGCGCAGCGAATCCTTTGTCGCCTCGCCGATCGTCGCTGATGGCCGCTTGTACTTCCAAAGCACACGGAACCTGTATTGCATCAGCAATGAGGCGGCCAAGCAGTCCGACCAATCGATGAGCGACGCCTATGGGGAAGAACGCCCCGTTGCCGAGGACACGCAGATCGCTCAGGTCCAGATCGTTCCGGTCGAAGCCTTGATCCAGCCCGGTGAGTCGATCGAGTACAAGGTCAACGTGTTCAACGCGATCGGACAAAAACTGGAAACACCCAGCGGCGTGACGTTCCGAGTCGAAGGCGGCGCGGCGTCGATCGACGGCAACAAGTTGACCGCCGCGGCGGACGCGGCTCATACCGGGGTCCAGGTCGTCGCGCAGTTGGGCGAGGCCACCGGGACGGCCCGCGTGCGGATCGTGCCCCCGTTGCCCTGGAAGTTTACCTTTGACGGCCTTTCCGATCCGCCCCTGTCGTGGGTCGGTGCCCGATACCGTCACGTGATTCGCGAGATCGACGGTTCGGCGGCGTTGACCAAGATCAGCACGATCCCCAAGGGGGCTCGAAGCCGTGCCTGGATGGGACCGAGCGATCTGTCGGAATACACCATTTCCGCCGACGTCCGCGGTCAACGGGCGTTGGGCGCCCTGCCGGACATCGGGTTGACGGCCCACGGTTATGTGCTCGACTTAATGGGCGAAGCCCAACAGGTTCAAATCCGGACGTGGGCGTCCTCCGAAGAACGCGCCTCGGACGTCGCGGCGTATCCGTGGTCGGAGGACCAGTGGTACCGGATGAAGCTGCGGGTCGATTTGGAGAGCGAAGCCCCCGCTCAGGTGGCTGTCGTCCGCGGCAAGGTCTGGCCCCGCGATCAGGAGGAGCCCGAAGAATGGACACTCACGGTACGAGACGAATCGCCCAACTTGGCTGCCAGCCCAGGCCTTTACGGCAACGCAAAGGTCGCGGAAATTTACTTGGACAATATCGAAGTCGTTGAAAATAGCAACGAACCATAGCAGGGGGGCTTCATTCCGCATTACGGCCGATCATTTGATTCATCGGTCGTGTTGCCTAGAATGAGTTTCCCTCCCCCATTGCCCTTTCCCACCCCACACCAGGTCAACTGACCCCATCGCAATGCGAAAACAAGAACTCTCGGCGTTCTCGATGATTTTGGCTGCTTTCTGCCTCGGCACGCTGACCACCGTCGCGTTCAGTGGTTGCAAGCCACCGACCGCCGTGCCGCGTGCCGCGGAAACCAGCAACACGTCGGGCAGTAATACAACCGGCAGCAACACGACCACGTCGGCCCGCTGGGCGTCCAACACGACGGCCAACACCACCGTCGCGGCTGAAACCCCGGTTGCCGAAGTCCCGATGCCGGTCAAACCCGCCGTCGAAGTGGTCCAGCCGGCAGCGGCCGAGCCGATCGCCAGCGAACCCGCAGCCAGCGAACCGGTTCCCAGCGAGCCCAAAGCAAGCGAGCCCAAAGCCAGCGAACCGAAAGCCAGTGAACCCGTTGCCAAGGTCGCCGCCAAACCGACCAGCGATGCCAAGGTGGAAAACCAGACATCGCCGCCCACGTTGGTTTCCGAAGTTTCGGACCCCAACGAAGTGATGGCGAGCGGAAAGGACTGGCCGCAATGGGGCGGAACGCGATTGCGAAACAACACGCCGGGTGTGACCGGATTGCCGCGAAGTTGGAACATCGGCAAGTTTGATCGGCGGACGGGAGAGTGGGACAACAGCAACGCCGAAAACATCGTGTGGTACGCCAATCTGGGCAGCCAGACGTACGGGAATCCCGTCGTCGCCGGCGGTCGCGTGTTCGTCGGAACCAACAACGGTGCCGGACACCTGAAACGTTATCCTTCCCAAGTCGACTTGGGATGCTTGTTGGCCTTTAACGAAGCCGATGGAGAATTCTTGTGGCAGCACAGCAGCGAAAAGTTGATCACCGGTCGCGTCCACGACTGGCCGTTGCAGGGGATCTGCTGTGCACCGCTGGTCGAAGGCAACCGGTTATGGTTTGTGACCAGCCGTGGTGAAGTCCGCTGTCTCGACGTCGAAGGGTTTTATGACGGCGAAGACGACGGTCCGGTGACAGAGGAAACCGCGTTTGTCGCGGAACTGATGCTCGCCAGCGACGCCGGCAAGGCGGCGGTGGCGGCACTCGGCGAAGGCAAACTGTCTGACGGCTTGGTCGAAGCGCTCAAAACGGCCGGCGAAGAGGTCAGTGGTGATGTCAAAATTGAAAGTGTCAATGAAGGCGCCGGCTGGGTTGCCAGCGGGAACTTCGGCGGCGTCGATCGCACCTTTGAACTGAAAAAGGCCGGCCCGCGGTTGAGCGTGTTCAAGAGCTTGGGCATTCATGACAAACGCGACGCCGACACCATCTGGATCTACAACATGATGGAGGAACTGGGGACCAGCCAGCACAACATGTGCTCGTGCAGCGTGACCAGCTATGGCGATTACTTGTTCGTCAACACCAGCAACGGACTGGACGAATCGCACTTGAACCTGCCCGCTCCCGATGCACCGACGTTCCTTTGCATGAACAAGAATACCGGTGAATTGCTGTGGCAGGACAGCTCGCCGGGATCCAACATTCTTCACGGCCAATGGTCCAGTCCCACGGTCGCCGTGCTCGGCGGCGTGCCGCAGGTCTTGTTTTGCGGCGGAGACGGATGGTTGTACAGCTTCAAAGCGGATGGCGGCGTCGATGGCAAGCCGGAACTGCTGTGGAGATTCGACTGCAACCCGAAGGAATCCAAGTGGGTCATCGGCGGCGAAGGCACTCGAAACAATCTGATCGCGACGCCCGTCGTCTACAACGATCTGGTTTACATCGCGGTCGGACAGGACCCCGAGCACGGTGAGGGCGAAGGCCACTTCTGGTGCATCGATCCCACCAAGCGGGGCAACGTTTCACCGCAACTGGCGATGAAGGTCGAAGGCGACAGCCGCACCGAGATCCCCCACAAACGGATCCAAGCCGTTGAACCCGAAAAGGGTGAAATCGCGGTCGACAATCCGAATTCGGCCGTGGTTTGGCACTACTCGTTGTCCGACAACAACGATGACGGCGAAATCGACTTCGAAGAGGAAATGCACCGAACGATCGGCACCTGTGCGATCAAAGACGACGTGATCTACGTCGCCGACTTTTCGGGATTGCTGCACTGCCTGGATGCCCGTGGCGAGAATGGCGAGGCCAAGGTCCACTTTACCTATGACATGTTCGCACAAAGCTGGGGCAGCCCGCTGATCAGTGACGGGCACGTCTACGTGGGCGACGAAGACGGCGACGTGGCGATTTTCCAATTCGGTCCGCAGTACAACGAGCCGATCGAAGAAATCAACATGGGCAGCAGCGTCTACAGCACGCCGATCGCGGCCAATGGTCGGATCTACATCAGCACCAAAGACAAGTTGTTCGCAATCGAGAAGCAATCGCAATGACGAAGACCGTCGTGGACTGTGGCAATTGTGGCCCCGATTTTCACTCGATCCGTCAGTTTGTGACTTCCAACTTTGATGCCGTCGTCGTGCAATCGCACGACGCGGAAGAAACGCTCAAGTTGCTCCGCCAGCGTGACGTCGCGCTGGTGACCGTCAATCGGAAACTTGATCGGGACTACTCTGATGGGATGGAAGTCGTCAACGCGATCAAAGCCGAAGAGGATCTCGCCGACGTGCCGGTGATGTTGGTGACCAATTACGAGGAACACCAGCAGGCGGCGATGGAGGCCGGTTGCGTGCGGGGTTTCGGAAAGCTTGCCTTGCGAGACTCGAGGACCGTCGAACTGCTTCAGCCGTACCTGGGTTCAAATTGAACCACTCCACCACCTTTTTTTTGATCGCGATTTTCGTCGGCTTGTTGGCCGGCGGTCTGCTCGGTGCTCAACCGAGCATCAACGGATCACTGGGCAAGAGCGTCGCTCACCCGTTGCAAGCCTCATTGATCTCCTTCGGCAGCGGGACGCTGATTCTGTTGGTGCTGACGATGGTGGTCGGGGAATTCCCCCCCGTGTTCGCCGTGTCGCCGCGTCAATTGCCGTGGTGGATCTGGTTCGGGGGTGCGATCGGTGTGGTGATGGTTTCGACGTCGCTGTTCATTGTGCCGCGGATCGGCTCGCTGCCCTGGTTTGCCGCCGTCATGACGGGGCAAACACTGGCGGCGCTGCTGCTGGATCATTACGGGTTGCTGGGCAATCCGAAGACACCGGTTTCTGCCCTGCGAGTCTGTGGGACGCTATTGTTGGTGCTGGGAATCTTGGCGATCGTCGGGGCGCGGCGTCTGGAGACGACCCAAGACGCGGCGGTGGAAGTCGTCGAGACCGAAGACTAAGTTTCGTAAGCTTGCAGCTTGCGTAAGGCAGGGAATGGCAAGCAGGATGCTTCCCTGACTGTTGGCAAGCAGGATGCTTACCCCACTGTAGGCGACGATCGCATGTCCAACGAACCTCCTCTCGATGATGCCGATTCGCCCGAGACGCCCTCCCAGGCTGCCTCACTGGACGAGGTCTGGCAGAGCTTTGGCAGTCAGCTACGGCGCCGCGCGCGGACGCGCTTGCGGCAGTATGGTCTGACCGGTCAGACCGAATCGATGGACATCTGCAACGAAGTGATGGTGGATTTGGCCAAGCGAACCGACGCGGATTCGCTGACGGCGGACGATATTCTGTCCTACATCCTGCGTGCGATCGATAACGAAGTGGTCGACACCTTTCGAACGCTGGCGCGTCATTGTCGCGATTTTCGTCGCAACGAAGCGACGCCGGTGGAGGAGATCAAACTTCACGGTGCCCAGACCTCGCCCAGCCAGATCGCGCTCCGCAAGGAAGTGGCTGACCGCGTGCGTTCGATCTTGGGCGATTCGGACGCGTTGGCGCTCGACATGATGTTGCAGAACCACGACTGGAACGAAATCGGCCAGCGGCTGGGGATCAAACCGGACACCGCCCGCATGCGGGTCCGCCGCGCACTCGACCGGGCGCGCGAAGAGATCGGATTGTCGGAGTCGTCGTGATGGCCGAGCGTCCGTCCCCGCACGATTCAAGCCGTCCCGCCGATGCGACCGCAAGCACGTCGCCACACGTTGCCGGGATCGATGATCTGATCGGTTGGTTGCAGCGGCGCCGCGAAAGTCATCCGACGTCACCGCTGGCGGAGCTGATCGATCAGGCATCGCTGTCAACGAGCGGTCTGGTGGAATTGGCGGCCGTCGATTTGATCGGGCAACGTCGCAGGGGACAGCAGGTTGTCGTGGAAGACTACTTGAAGCAGTTCCCACAGCTGGCCGAGTCCGAGAGCGATGTGTTGGACCTGATTGATGCCGAGCTTTGTGTCCGACGGGAACGAGGTGAGGATTGTGACGCGTCCCATTTCCGTGATCGGTTTCCCGAATTCGCCGATTCGATCGAGCAATTGATTCATCTGGAACCCGGACCGCGAGAAATCCACGCCGGCGACAGCTTGGAATGGGATCAATCGGTTGTCCAGCGAGAGATGACCGTGGCGGCGGGGCAGCCTTCGGGCGGGCAACCGGTTTCGGAAACGCGTTCGGATGATTCGATCGACGTTCCGATCCCGATCAAACCGCCCGAGTGGATCGTCGGCGCCCGGTGCATTGCGACCGTGCAACTGCAGCGTGGGCGGTGTTGGCTGGTCAAGGGACGTGACACCGAGCGGAACGACACCGTGGCGATGAAGATCATCCCGCTGCCCGCGAGGCTGGGGCGAACCGAGCGGACCCGCATCCTGGATCTCTGCGAACGCACCAGCAGCGTCGCGCATCCGTCCTGGGTGGCACCGCGGATTGCGGCGATCAACAACGAGCACCTTGCGGTCGTGCGGCCCTGGATCTTCGGCGAATCCTTCGCGTTACGCCCGCCTGGTGCGAATCAGGTTCAGCGATTGGAGATGCTCGTGCGTGTCGCGTTTGCGCTTGCCGCGGCACACCGCATCGGTGCGACGCATGGCAGTGTGAAACGCGAGAATGCGATCATCGATCATCAGTCCCGCGTCAACCTGATCGACACGGCATCGGGGGTTGCGTGTTGGGCGGAACCCTATGCGACGTGGGAGCACGAGCTGTCGAAATCACTGCCCGACCGGATTCGCCGCGATACGATCGGATTGGTCGCAATGATCGCGCTGGAATGCCTCGAGTCACCCGATCGAATCGCATCGACCTGGATTCCGCAACTCACCGACGGAATCGACTTCAGTCGCAATGATGCCTGTGCGAGCATCGGCGAGGCATTGCAGTCCTGCTTGGATCGGAAGCCCGTTGAACGCTCGTGGTGGCAAAGAGTGATGCGTCCTTGACGGTACCACCGTTCCTCCTTTGCACGAATCGAATCCCTTGCAGTCAGAACACATCTACGAAACGCTGTTTGTCCGGCAGCTGTTCAACGAAATGTCAGCGACCTATGGGACGGTCAATCTGATTTCGTCCTTCGGGTTTTGTCGTCGATGGCGGCGGCAATGCCTTGGGCAACTGTCGATTCCGGAGTCGATCACCGTGATCGACTTGATGACCGGGATGGGGGAACTGTGTCCCGCTGTCGGCAGATCGATCGGTCCTGGCGGGAAGATCGTTGCCGTGGACAATTCACCCGTCATGTGCCGTAAGGCTCAAGAAAACCACGTGGGTCGACTCGCGTGCGAACTGGAGATTCGCGAAGAAGACGCGCTCTGCAGCCAAATCCCCGACGACTCCGCCGATGTTGTCGTTTCGTCGTTTGGCCTGAAGACGTTTTCCAGAGACCAAACGATCCGATTGGCCCGCGAGATTCATCGCATCCTGAAGCCCGGCGGGACGTTTTCCTTCATCGAGATCTCGGTCCCGCCGTCACGATGGCTGAGAATTCCTTACTTGCTTTATTTGAACAACGTGATCCCGCTGATCGGCAAGCTTCTGATGGGCAATCCCGACAACTATCGCATGTTGGGCGTTTACACGATCGCATTCGGTGACTGCCGGTCCGCGATCACGGCGTTTCAAGACGCCGGATTGAACACGAAATTGCGGTCGTATTTCTGGGGCTGTGCGACGGGCCTGGTTGGCGAGAAACCCAATTCATCGCGCGCTGCTACCACCCAGGACGGTGAAGAAGGCGACGCGATCGTGAAAGCTTGATCGCATTGGAAAACGAAGCGGCGCCCCGCGCGGGGCGGGAGTGTGAATGGCACGGGCATGAGTGTTGGTGTGCAGGCTTCAGCCACC
>NZ_JBFHKV010000037.1:0-17894 GCF_041595215.1 Stieleria sp.
GGAAAAGACGTTTGGGATGAACTCGACATCCCCTTTGCAGACAACCCCGACGGCCGCGGCTACTACCTTTCGCGGGACAGCGCGGTCGGGTCGCCGCTGCCGAATTTGGAAGACCCCGCCAACCCGGTCGTGAACTGGGAGGACCAACCCGAACCCGTTGCGACCGGCACGGTGCCGATGGCGTTCGGTCCCAAGCTGAAACGGTTCATGGTGATCGACGAAGTCACCGGTGAAATGAAGAAACTCGATCCGCGGTTCTTCAACAGTGCATTTCCCAACTTGATCGTCGACTCCGTTCGTCCCGGTGATCCGGTCGTGGTCGAAGGCATTTTTCCGCACGGGTCCATCGCGTTTCAAGTTCCCGATCTGGATCTGGAAGTGATGCTGCAATTCGATGAGGAAGAGATCGTCGCGCCGCTGCAAATCGACCAGATCGGAATCGAGTGTGAACGCAAACGTGTCTTCATCGGATGGAGATACCCGTTTCGTTATCGCTTTTACCCGCTGCAAAAACGACGCTGTGTCTTGCGATCCAGGCAGCAAGACGTCCGTGAACGACAGCCGATGGCGACCGCAACGCCGGATTCAGGAGCAGATCAATGCACGCCGTGATGAAGCACTGGCACCCGATGATGGGCATTGATTTTCATATCCCCTGGCCGCCGGGTTCGCCCGCGCCGGCCCCTTCGCCGGTCCCCTATCGCACGGGCATGGTGTTGATCGGCACCAGCATGATCGCCTCCTATGCGCCCACCCACCTGAGCATGGGTTATGGAATGTCCATGCAACAGGGCACCGATATCGGTTTTCTGATCCCGCATATCGGTCCGCCAAGTGTGTTAATGGCCATTGAGATTCCGCTCAGTTCATCCAAGTCCTATTTCGGCGTGGCACGCTATCCGATCGAAGGCAAACCGATCTGTGTCGCGATGTCGCTGATGGTCAACATGAATTTGAACTGTGGCACACCGATCCCCACACCGACCGGGATGGTGCTGGCGTTGAACACGCACATGGTCGCAATGTCGCTGGCCGACATGATCTACGGCAGCGTGCACATGTTGCTTGATTTTGGACTGCAGTCGCTCTTGCAGTGGGCCGGCGGCAAGGCCGGCGGAATGATTGCGGCTAGGTTTGAAATGCAGATCGCGTACCTGACGTACCGCTTCGGTCCCCAGTTGTTGTCCAAAGCCGCCGCCAAAGCGTTCTTGCGGTCTTCCGGACGAAGCATCAAGGGGCGTGACATCAACCGCTTGGCTCGCGAATTTGCCGATTCACACAACGCGCGGGTTCGAACCGGTCGCAACGCGGTGCCCAGCTTGACCAGTGAACTGGCCGGCAACATCACCGGTTGGTTCACCGGCGGACCGATGGGCGCCGACAACGCGACCATCGGCGGTCCCACGCTGGTTGACCAGGTGGGCGTCGGCGGAACACCCGTCGGAGACATTCCGACCTCGTTAGCCCAGGGCGCCGCCGACTACGTGAACACCCCGAGTGTTCCCGAACATCCCTCCTCGCCGCCGGCGAGTTCATCGCCCGACGCTGGGCCGCCGGCACCCGACGCTGGACCGCCGGCACCGGACGCTGGGCCACCGGCACCGGATGCTGGACCGCCGGCCGACGGCGGCAGCGATGCGCCCAACGCGTCCTACCCGCCAGACGACGGCGGCGTCTGCGGACCTGACCCGCCGGGGGCGAACGAATGAATCCAAGTCCATCGCAACCGGAGCCATCGACCGAAGAGCTTCCCGTGGCCACGCAGGTTTCTGGCAGGGCGTCCAACGGGGATTTCATCCTTTCCGTCTTGGCCAAACGCACGTATCGAATGGTCGATAACCACTGGTACGTCGATGAAGAACAGGAGCCGCTGTTCGGCGACCCGCTCGCCAATGCCGATCATCCCGCGTTGATGCAGCGCGATACCGATCTTCATCCCCAGAAAGAAAAAACCGACGTCATCATCAAAGGACACGCGTACGGGAACGGCCGAACCGCGTTCTTGGCCGGCGTTGCCATTGGCGAGCATCGGATGATGATTCACGTCAGCGGCGACCGGATCGCGGATCGTTCACCGGCGGACCGTTTGCAGTTTTCTTCGCCCCAGCCGGTCGACAAGATTCCGCTCTGCTATTCACGCGCCTATGGCGGTGTCGACACGGTGTCGGAAAAGAAATACGGAAACCCGTTCCTGGAGCTCGCCCACCAGTATCGTGGTACCGATATCGATCTGGATGCGGCCAGTCCGTTTCGCTATCCGCGCAACGGCGGCGGTATGGGCTACCTGATGGAGTTTGATCCCGCGTCGTTCGAGCCCATTCCGCTACCCAATCTCGAAAACCCTTCTCAATTGCTGACGCCCGAAACGCTGCTCTACGGCGATGTGGATCAGTGGCCCTTGATGCCGCTGCCGGCCGCGACCGATTGGCTCGATTACGGCGCGTTTCCCCGCAATGCCTTGATGGGCTTTGTCCCGTTGTTTGACCCGCAGATCACCACGGTGCTTGAAATCCAGGCGGGCTATGTGCCCGCAGAGATCTGGGACGAAGACTTTCACGGCAACCCGTCGACCTACATCGCGGGCCTCAACGGGGCTTCGTTGCCGTTGCAATTGCCCCACCTGACCGGCGGCGAACCGGTGATGCTCCGCGACATGCATCCGCAGTTTGAACAATGGCGGTTTGACTTGCCCGGCGAGACGCCGACGCTGCGAACCGATGGCCGGCAAGGAAAACTCAACGACACCCAACCGGTCATTCACACCGTCGTGATCGATCCGGATAAACAACGAATGACGATCCTTTGGCGAGGCTCGGCAAAAGCGCTGCGGCCGTATCTGCCGGATGAATTAGAACGCATGCCATTTGAGGTGATTTGGCCCTGATGCGGATGATCGTTCGCGTAACATCGGACATGCACCACGGTCGTCGGTTCTGGCTGCGACCGGGACAGAAAGTCGAGGTGGGTAGCGCCGAGTCCGCCGAAAAGGTCTTTCCGCGATCCGGGCTGTTGCCCAATCACTTCCGTATGGAATGTGGGTTTAGCGATTGTACGTTGACCGCGCTCGGTGGGCTGACGCTCTGCAACGGCGTGCCGGTGGGGCAGGCCACCCTCGCCGACGGTGATCGGATCGAAGCCGGTCAAATGCAGTTTGACGTCGAGATTAGTGGTGCAAAAAAAGCGTCGGCAGCAGCCGATTCGGTGCAACGGGCCTCCGCAAGTCCGACCACGCGCACGGGGAAGGGACAGCTCGACAACGACGACGGCGGCGTGTGGCACATCGTGCGGGCGAGCGACCAGGCGACGCTGCTGCAGGCGACGCCGACCGGCGACAACGATCCGCTGACTCGTTATCGATCGATGATCGCGGCGACCGATCCCGCTGCGTCGATCAGAGTGTTTCAATTGATGCCGCCGGGTGCATTGATATCGCAGGACGCATTGGTATCGCAAGACGCGGCGCACGCTGATGCTGCGGCAACGAGGATTTTTGTCGCGCAACATCTCCGCGGAGAAGACCAGGAGCGGTTGTCTGTGTCCTTGCATCAAATCCTGGATCCACTGGAGCATTTGCCCCCGGATCGCCAACAGGGCATCGTCGGCTGGATCACACGGTGCGACGACGACGCGATTGCGCGTGTTCTGGGGTTGGCCGCGCAAGGCCGTGGCGCCCCGCTGGAACGGCCGCACCCGGAGTGGATGCTCTGCAGCGCGGATCCGGCCGAGTTGTCACAGTTGCTTGCCGATTGCAGTGCTTCGTTTCTCGACAATTTGGTGGACGGATTTGATCTCGTTTGGGTCCAGTGCGGAGATCCGCCGCAGTACTTTGTCCTGGTCAAAACGGACTTTTCTGGTTTTTTCCATTTCGAGCCGCAACAATCTCGCCGATGACCCGAGAACGGTAGTGTGCATCGCGGCGAAACAGCTCGCCCAGCAATGAATCACTACTTTTTGCGTTTCCCCACTCAAGGAACATACGATGGCTGCTTACATTAAATTTGATGGCGTCGACGGCGAATGTAAAGACAAAGATCACAAGGGATGGAGCGATCTGCTGTCGTTCAGCCAAGCAGTTCATCAACCCGGCGGTTCGGCCACCGGTTCGACGCGACGCCGCGGCGACGTGATCCTGGAAGACATCTCGTGTGCCAAGGAATTGGACAAATCGAGTCCGAAAATCGCCGAGTCGGTCTGCAAGGGCAAGGTCTATCCCAAGGTGGAAATCGACGTGACCGCGTCGTACACCGATGCAGGACGCGTGACGTATTACCGTTACGAACTGACCAACGTGCTGGTGACCAGTTACAGCATCGGTGGGGCGGGGCAAAGCGAATCGGTGCCGACGGAAGACTTCTCCTTGAACTTCGAAGAAATCAAGGTGACCTACACCGAAAACGATTCCAAGGGCAAGAAGAAGGGCAACGTCGAGTACTCCTGGAAGGTCGAAGAAGGCGAAAGCTGATCGATCGCCCCGACGTCTTGATTGCGACGGTCCGTTTGCCGCTGCGGTGAACGGGCCCGTTTGCGTTGGCGACGGACAACTCGTTCCCGGACGCTGCCTGGGAATCAATCTGGTATCGGCGGCTCTTGTTCACTTCGCCTATGATTGCTGATCTCACACCTCACCTCGATTGAGCCATGGCACTTCAACAGCAAAACCGCCTCCTGAATCTGACCACGGTTCTCGGTGACGATGTGCTTTTGCTCACGTCCTTCACCGGCAATGAAGAGATGGGTCGGCTGTTTCACTACCAGTTGGAGATGATCAGCGATGATCCCGGCATCAAGCCGCAAGACATCGTCGGCACGCCGATCGGTTGGAGCATCGAACTGGCTGACAATTCCAGACGCCACTGGCATGGCTTCGTCAAAAGTCTCTCGCGGGGCGACGTCGATGGGCAGGACCGTCGCAACTACCGCGTCGAAGTCGTGCCGTGGCTCTGGTTCTTGACTCAAACCAGCGATTGCAAGATTTTTCAAGACACCAAAGTCCCCGATATCATCGACGAAGTGCTCGGTGAGTACGGCTTTGCCGACTACAACCCCGACTTTCAGCTCGAACACAAAGAGTGGGAGTACTGCGTCCAATACCGCGAAACCGATTTCAATTTCTTGTCGCGGCTGATGGAACAGGAAGGCATCTTCTACTACTTCAAGCACTCCGAAGGTGCTCACCAGATGGTGATCACCGATCATAAAGACGGCTACTTCACCCTGCCGGAAGCCAACGTCGATTTCCCCGATGACATCGGAACCCGCGCGATCGACGACCATCTGACCAGTTGGGAACGCAAGTACCAATTCGTTCCAGGGAAATGGGCTCAACGGGACTATAACTTCAAAACACCGACCGACACGCTGGGGACCGACACGGGAACCGTCGTCGACCTGCCCGAAGTCAGCAACTACGAGATGTACGACTATCCGGGCGAATACCCCGACAAGGGAGTCGGCGGCGGCGAAACCCGGCTGCGAATCGAGGCCGAAGAAACGCGTCACGACATCGTTTCGGCGACCAGCCTGTGCAAGACCTTCCAGGCCGGCGGGCGTTTCACCGTCGATCAACATCGCGACAGCGATGAACAAGGCGCCGAAGTGGTGATCACGGCGATCCAACACGCCGGCAGCGAACCGATGGGCTATGAATCCGGCGGCGGTGGCGAGGGGTTCATGTATCGCAACTCGATCACGTGTCTGCCCGCATCACGCGTCTTTCGGACACCACGCAGCACCGCCAAACCGATCATCAGCGGCGTGCAAACGGCAATCGTCACCGGTCCGGCCGGCGAAGAAATCTATCCGGATGAATACGGCCGCGTGAAATGCCAGTTTCACTGGGACCGCTATGGCCAGAACGACGACAAGAGCAGCTGCTGGATCCGCGTCTCGCAGGTCCACGCCGGATCCGGCTTCGGCGGCATCGACATTCCGCGGATCGACCAGGAAGTCGTCGTCAGTTTTCTCGAAGGCGACCCGGACCGACCACTGATCACCGGACGCGTTTATCATGCCCAAAACATGCCGCCCTGGGACTTGCCGGCCAACAAGACCCAAAGCGGTTACCTGTCACGGAGCAGCATGGGCGGTGGCAAAGACAACGCCAACGCGATCCGTTTCGAAGACCTCAAGGGCGAAGAACAACTTTGGATCCACGCTGAAAAAAATCAAGACATCGAAGTCGAAAACGATGAAACCCACTGGGTCGGGCGAGATCGAAAGAAAACCATTGATCGCGATGAAGACACCGAAGTCAAAGGCAACCGAACAGAGGTCGTCAGAAAAAATGAAACGATCACCGTTCATGGAAGTCGAACCGAAACGGTGCATGCCGAAGAGCAATTGAGTGTCAAAGGCAATCGACGCGAGACGATCTCGAAAGACCACACGCTGGTGATCGACGGAAAACGCACCGAGACCACGGCAAAAAATGAAACGCTGAGCGTCAAAGGCGAGCGGTCACGAAGTGTCAGCAAGGACGAGAACATCTCCATCGATGGAAATCAAACGATCGGCGTCGGTAAAAGTGCGTCCCTGGACGCGGGCAAGGCCATCCTGATCAATGCCGGTGATTCCATCACGCTGAAAACCGGCAAGGCATCGATCGAAATGAAAAAGGATGGCACCATCAAAATCTCGGGCAAAGACATCACGATCACCGGCAGCGGGAAAATCACCGCCAAGGCGAGCGGGAAAATGACGCTCAAGGGCAGCAAGATCGCGGAGAACTAAACCGGGGAAACCGCGCCGAGAAATCGCCATGTTACAAGTACACAATCAGACCGATTACGAAACCGCGCTCAGCGTTTTGTTCGACAAAGACGGCATCGAGGCCGCCTTTCTCGTCATCAAAGCCACGCTGTTGATCGATCAACCTGATCAACCCGCCGAGACGCAGTTGCCGATTTTTTACGTGGACGAACATTGGGGCGATCCGGAATCGACCAGCGTCAAATATCCCGCCGACATGACGTTGAGTAAACCGGCGACCGACGTGGTCCTCAATGGAACCGCCCACGCCCCAGGCTCGAACCCCACCACCCAGGTCGATGTTCAGCTGGCGGTCGGCGACACCAGTAAAACGGTGCGGGTCATCGGTGACCGTGTCTGGCAAAAGGGACTTGTCGGCATCACGCCGTCCAAGCCGGCCGAGTTCGTGTCGATGCCGCTCGTTTACGAACTCGCCTTCGGCGGCGCCGACGTCCATCCCGATGGGCGTGAAGATTGGGCCATGGAAAATCCGGTCGGCCGAGGCTTCCTCGCGTCCGACAAGAGCAGCAACGTCGACGGGGCGCCGTTGCCAAATCTGGAAACACCGGGGCAAGAACTCAAGCGTTGGTCCGACCGACCCACGCCAGCCGCGTTCGGGGCAATCGCGGCTCATTGGAATCCCCGGTCGACCCTCGCGGGAACCTTTGATGAAGACTGGGAAAAGAGTCGGTCGCCGTTTTTACCGACCGATTTCAACCCGAGTTTCCTCAACGCGGCTCATCCGGATTTGATCTGCGACACGTATTTGCAAGGCGGTGAAGCGGTCAGCATTCGTGGTGTCCACCCGGAACAGTGGATTCAGTTTGCCTTGCCGACCAAGCAGTTTCGCATTCGCTATCAGCTGGCCGGACAGGAATCGGAAGCGGAGCCTCGACTCGAAACCTTGCTGATCGATACGGACAAACGTGAATATGTAATGGTTTGGCGAGCCGCGGTCCCCTGTCCGAAACAATCGACGAAGCTGAATTGGATTGCCGTCGACGAAGTGTCATCTACGAATCGGCGGGCTTGATCATGCCCATCGCAATCATCGCTGTCGACATCGCGTGCCCGGTCGGTCTGTGTATCGAACAAGCCGCAACATCCGTGGCCGCCGGCATCGCACGGATTGAAGAAACCAACTGGATCGCGCCCAATGGCAATCCGATCAAGATGGGGCGGATCGCCAACGACGCGCTGCCGCCACTGGTCGAGGAAATCGCACAAGATCAATCGCTGACGCAACACGCGCAGCGGTTGATTCGATTGGGCTCGATTCCCTTGAAAGCCGTCGCCGAAAAACTGGCCGAACATCCGGCACCGGTTCATGGATTCATCGCGATGCCTGAACCCGGCGGCGATTCGCACTGCGACCCGGCGACGCTGGTCCGCAACGCGCTCATCAATTCCGAAACGAAGCTCAAGTTCGCAGCCACGCATGTTTTCACCGGCGGCCGTGCATCGACCTTTCAAGCACTGCTCGCCGCAGAGACCTTCTTGGGCCAGTCACCTAATGCGATTGCCGTGGTCGGGGGAATCGATTCCTTTCATGACCCGATCCTGTTGAGTCAACTGGGCGCGCAAGATCGTCTGCTGACCGACGGCGTGCAGGACGGGATGATTCCCGGCGAAGGTGCGGCGATGCTGATTTGCGTCGACGCGGAAAGTGCGGCGTCGATGAACTTGCAGCCGATCGCGCTGATCAATGCGGTCGCGGTGGCCGATGAGCCGGGGCACCTGACGAGCGACGATCCCTGCATGGGGGATGGTTCGACTGAAGTCCTTGCCGGGGCGCTCAAGGATTGTGAAGCGGTCAATCAGGTGTATCTCAGTTTCAACGGCGAACACCTTTGGGCCCAGGAATGGAGCATCGCGTTCTTGCGACACTCGGATTCCTTCGTCCAGGGCCACGGCGTGCATCACCCGGCCGAACACTTCGGCGACAGCGGGGCCGCAAGCGGAGCGATGATGACCGCGTTATCCGCGTTTGCTTTCGCCTCGGGAAAGGCCTCGGGGGAGCATCTCATTTGGTGCGCTTCCGACGGTCCTTTGCGCGGCGCCTGCACCCTCTCCAGTTCTCTCCAACCAGCGAGCTAATCCATCATGGCACAAACAGTCTTCGCCAATTGTCGCGGCGTGATTCATAAAGGATCCGGGACCATCAATTTTGCGTTCCCCGACGTCTGTAAAACACCGACGCCCGGCGGCCCGGTCCCCATTCCCTACCCGAATCTTGGCAAGGCCGCCGATACGACCAGCGGCAGCAAGAAAGTCAAAGCCGACGGACAGATGATTCTGAACAAGGGCGCGAAATACATGATGAGCACCGGCGACGAACCGGGCACGGTGGGAGGTATCAAGAGCAATGTGTTCAAACAGAATTGCGAGTTGCTGATGTATTCCTTCGACGTCAAAGTCGAAGGCAAAAACGTCGGTCGACTCGGCGATCCACTGTGGCACAACAAGAAAAACATTGCGATGTGAGGAGCCTGCCATGAATACCGGAGGAGCCGATGTGCCGGGCGTTTCGCCCACCGAACAAACGCACGCCTGCGATTGGAAACAATGCGAAGAAGACCACAAGAAAAAGATCAATTATCCCGGCGACGGGAAGGTCGATCGAAGTAGCAACTATTCCAACCAATGGGGCGAACATGAACCCTGGGTGATGAGCGGCAACGCGGGCAACACAGGCAAACGCGCTGAACTTGCGGACTATCGAAAAGAAACCAAGAGTGCCCAGTACGCCGTCAATGCCGCCGCGATGACGGACCCCAATTACCACACGCAAAAGCACCACTTGATCTCCGTCAACCTGTTCGGCAAGGTGTCAGACCTGGCGCATGACGCCAAACTGATCGGGTACGATGCCAACCACATCAACAATGGTTCCTGCTTTCCCAGTTATGCGTACGATATCTTTCGTCACGACATGCAGTGCCACCGCGGTTCGCACCCCAATGCGGTGTACAACGACCACATCATGCCGATCTTGCTCAATTTAGAGAAGAAATGCATCACCTATTGCCAACGAGACTCCAACTGCGATACATCACCCCAACAGGGGCTGATCCAGAATCTCAACGCGATCTCGGCGGTTTGTTTCACCAAACTGCTGTATTGGGAATGGTTCCTGAGGTCAAAAGAAAAAGCGCTTCGTGAGCGAAAGGAAAGTTTCGAACGTCAGAATTTGGCCGTGCCGACCTAGCGGCCTGTCGACTTCGATGAAAAGTCATTCACCGTCACTTTGGAATTGAACATGTATTGGGTTTGGACGAATCGTCGTGAATCAGAAGACGAAGCCACGGTCAGCCGCCGCCCCGCGGTGATCTCCGAACGCCGCTTGAGGTTCGACGACGGCTCGGCGATTACCGAAGAAGTGCCGCTGATAGAAATTGATATCGACGCCGATTCCGGTAGCGTGCTCACCGAGAATCTGGTCGCCAACGCGACGACGGGTCTACTGTTCTCCGAAAAACTGCGCAAGGTCCTGCAGTCCGTCGGCGTCGATAATCTGCAATACTTTGACTGTGTGATCCACTTTGCCGCCGAAAATCGAGATGTCACCGATTATCGTCTCGCCAACATCGTGGGGCGAGTGGCGTGCGTTGACGATTCGACGTCGGATTTCATGTACATGCCGTCGGATCCGACAGAGATCATGATGATCAACAAGCTTGGCATCGACGAATCCAAAATCGAAGACCTGCTGATGCTGCGACTGCATGAGTACGACCAGATCATTCTGGTCCATGAAAAAGTCAAAGAGGCTGTCACCAAGGCGGGCATTTCGGGCGTTCAGTTTTTTAAACCCGAAGACTACAGACCCTAACGGTATGGAGCGTCCCGGTGTCCTCGATCGATTCCAAAAGCGACAAGACCCGCTACCCAGCAGCTGCCCCCGTTTCGGCCTCAGCCTCGGCCCCCGCGGCCGGGCTGACGGGAGTTCATTCCGGCAGAGTTGTCGCGATCGCACCCGACGGTGACATCCTGGTCCAAGTGGAAGGCGCCGGCGATCAATTGACCGCATGCGATTTTCTGCAAGCTTCCTCAAGCGATTGCCCCGTTTTCGCGGCGGGGGATGAAGTGCTCGTCCACGTCGGCCCGCCCGGCGGGCGCGGCTGTGTGCTGGGGGCCAAGAAACGCTACAACCCGGCATCGTCGGACCCGCCCGTCGCATCCGACACCGAGCTGCCGGAACATGTCGTCGTCCAAGCCGGGAAATCCCTTTCCCTACGCTGTGGTGAGACAACCATCAAGATCACGAAAGAAGGTAAGATTCTGATCAAGGGCGTCGACATCCTGGCGCGGGCCAAACGGACGCATCGTATCAAGGGTGGAACGGTTGCCATCAACTGAACATCTCTCGCCGGGGAAGGAGCAAAGCGGATGGCGATAATCCTTGACATCCTGGTCGAACACCTCGAAGAAATCGAGTTCTTGTGGTCCCAGCGGACCGAAGCGATTCGCTCGCCCGAGTATTTTGGTCACGAAATCCGGGAACTGGATGCTCGGATCGACGCCCACCTGCAAGGTTTACTCGTCGGCGGAGAACATTGCGTCGAATTCGCGGTTCCTTTACTGGCCGAAGAAGACCGCTTCATGGCCTTCGCCGGGGCTTGGTGCCTGGCCCGGTTGGGTCTTGATCAGCCGTTGCTGGACCAGTTGGACGAATGCAACCTGGATGGTGTGACCGAGGCGCTGTGTCACTGCGAGATCGATGCCCTCGAAGGCAAACTGAACGAACTCTACTCGTCCGCTCCGCCGAGCGTTGCGTCGGCGATCGGACTGGTCCTCGCATCACACCGTCGATCGCCCCCCGTCAGCCGGCTGAGCGAATTCTTTGAACATGACGATCCCCAAGTGCGACGCCGCGCGTGGGAGACCGTCAGCAGGTCCTGCCGCAATTAACTCCACCGTCGTACCGATCATGACATCGCCCGTCCGCCGTCACAGTCTTCGTTTGAATCACGCTCGCCCGCAAAGGGTTCGGCGATGAAGATCGTGCTGGAAATCATCGCCGGTGCCTACGCCGGCCGCAAGAAAGCGTTACGCGCTCCGCTGGTTCTGGTGGTCGGCCGCGGCGAGTCGGCAGACTGGATTCTGTCCGACGACACCACGATGTCGTCGCGGCACTTTGAAGTTTCGGTGACCCAGGATGGTTGTTTCGTCACCGATCTGAACAGCACCAACGGGACGACGGTCGACGGTGAACGGATTTCGCAGCGACCGCTGGACGACGGGAATGAGATCCGCGCCGGATCGACCGTCTTTCGGGTGTCGATGACACGCCGCGCGCCACTGTCGCCGCCGATCACCGGGCAACCATCGTCAATCGATCGACACTCGCCCAAATCCGCCACCGACTCGCCCGGGCAACCGGCACTACCGGCTTCTGCACCACTGCCTCCGCAACAGCCACCGTCTCCACAGCAGCCACCGGCACCGCCCGTGTCGATGAGCGACGTGTTGCGTCAAACCGAACGGATCGGCCGGGGCGAGACGGACGGTGTTGTGACGGACGCGAATTCTGGCGGTGTCGCCGAACGCACACCGGAGTTTCACGTCAGCAATCCCCCCACGCGTCGCTTCACAGGGGCGGTCATCGAAGTCGTTTCCGATCACGCCCACGGTCGCAAATCGATGCTTCGCTCCGGGCACTCCATCACCGTCGGTCGATCGGAGCAATCGGATTTCGTGATTCCGGATCCCCAACTGTCTGCGATTCACTTTCAACTTGCCGATGACCGATCCGGCTGGCAACTGACCGATCTCGATAGCACCTCGGGCACGACGGTCAACGGCGTCAGGGTGTCCACCACGTTGCTCCAAACCGGCGATCGGTTCATTTCCGGGCAAACCCACTTCGTGGTCACCATCGGCGAATCGGCTCCGCTTGCTGGAGGGCGCGAACAGACCAAGATTCCCTTCCAGGTCGGCGTACGAGACGAAGTTCCGCAGGTCCGCCGAGCGGCGATCCATGCGGCGGCCTGGTCAAGGGAGCCATGGCTATTGGACTTTTGCCGTGGATGTGCGACGACACCCAGTCCTGACCAGTGGGACGCGCTGGAAATGTTGTCCGTGCTGGGGCTGCCGAGTGACCTGGAGTTGATACGCGGTTTAGGGCGCCATGCTGAATTGGGCCCAAATCGATTTGAATTGCTCGCTTCGTTCGCGCACCCTGCCATCGTGCCGGACCTGATTCAAGTCATCAACGGCGATCAGCTCGAGGACGCCGTCGCGGCTGCGCTGGCGTTCTCGCGAATCCTGGGAGTCGACATTGAATCGGGTCAGCGGGCCACAGTGACGACGAACGAAAGCGGCGACGGCGACGATGAAGCGTTTGACGAGCAGGAGGTCATGGTCCCCGATGCGGCGAAAGCGGAGCGGCACTGGGCTGACCGGGCCGAGTCGTTTGCATCGGGCAACCGCTTTCATCAGGGGATCGAGACGAGCGGACCGCCGACGCCGGAGTTGCTGCAACAACTTGACATGCGGTCGCGGTGGGAGATGTGCTTGCGGGGCAAGTACGAGGGCAAATGGAACGGCGGCCCGTTTGAGCTGGAACGATTGATCGAAAACGTTTGATCAATCCATGAACTTCTTCAGGTCCAACGTCGAACGTCCGATCGATTGGTAAAACGTCTTCAGCCCTTCGCGGTTGAACGACATCGCCTGGCCGTCCGGGAAGAAGCCGACGACCAATTCATCGGCCGCCAAGTTGTCCAGGCTATCGAAGGCTTCTTGCGATCCGTGCAACACACGATCCTGGTCGAGTTGTTTGTTGACGTCCGCGGCGACCTTTTTGATGTCTGTGTTGGTGAAGTCGTCGGTCAGAGTCCCGGCCGGTTTGCCTGCACGTGCGTTGGCCGTGTTGTCGACGGCCAAGGCAATGTTTCGCCCTTTGGCGTTGGGATCAATCACGCCCATCAAGTCGTAATCGCCGACCAATGGTTTCTGTGACAACGGGTCGACGACCTGACCCGGCTCGACCGGCCAATCCGCGTTGCTGACATCGATCGTTTCGCCTTTGCCGTTGGTCGCGGTGCGGCGGTTTCGGTCGACGACGAAATACTGCTTGTTGCTGCCCGAGCGAACCGTTTTCTGCGCCTTGGCGACCTCCGAGATATCTTTGCACGTCACGATGCCGGTTTGCTTGCTGGTTTTGAACTTGATCTCTTTCGGTTTCGCCGGGAAACCTTTTTGGATCCAGCGAACCGATTTCGGATTGGTCTGACGCACCAGGATGATCCGTGGCCGGTTCGGGTTGGCGGCCGCCCGTAGGAACGCGCGAAAGTGATTCGGGGGCATTCCCGCGTCGGCGGCGGTCGCCGCCTTGATGATCCCACGCATGTTTTTGATCTTGGGACCATAGCGTTTGGCGCCCTTGGCAATCAGCGCCATGAAGGCCGCGACGCCGACCACCGCTAGAAAGTTCGCCAAGTGCTTGGATGCTTTTTCCAGGTCCGCCTCGGTGCGCGCCGAATACGTCAGTTCCACAAACGTCACGAAATCGTTGCCGACCGACCAGACCTGCCACCCCAAAAATCCCAGCCCGACGATCAACAACAGGGCATCGGCGATGAATCCGACGCCGAAGTAGTGTGACCCCGCCCAGACCACCAACACGCCGACGATGATTCCGATGCTGGCCGGTGACAGCATCGCCGCAAACTCTTCCTGAATCTCGGCGGGCAATTTGGGAACCGTCAAATGCAACACTTTCACGAAGCGATCGTCCAGCGACATCGCTTCCACGCCTCCGTCACGCCCGACGGTTCCCGGCGTCGGCATCAGCCGACACTGGTTGGTCCCCGAATCGTTCGGCAGCGTCGTATCACTCGTTCCGACAGGACCGGGAAGGCGTAGGTCAGCCATCGTGAAAACGCTCGTTCGAGGAAAGTGGAATGAAATTGATTCGGTTACTTCGCATCGCTGCGGAGACGCTGGGCCAGTGAAGTCCTTTCGATATTGTATTTCACATCGTGAGGAGCGATCGCGTTACCGCCACGGATGTCTTTCGGGTTGTCGCCGAAATAAATCCGCCAAAACCCAGCCGATCTCGCGCCGATCCAGTTCTTCGGGTCGCACCACGTCACCAAGTCGTCTTTTTGACCATACACCTTGATGCGATGATTGATCCCCCGCGGCCAGGCCGGCGAGGGTGAACTGATCGATCGCACCTGCAAGTTGCTCATTCCTTTAGTGCCGTACAGCGATTGAACGGCCCACAATGCAAAACTGGTCACCAGGTTGCCTTGCGAATGAGCGACAATGATCTTGGGACGATTCAGGTTGCGTGTGACTTCATCAAACAGCGACAATGCGGCGGCGTTGCGACTGAGCCCCTTGCGAACTTCGTCGACCGTTTTCTTGGCCGGTTTGACATCGCTGGGTGCAATCCAGGCCTCCCGTAAGGCATGCAGGTACGGCGCTGAAATGCGGCCCGCCACGCTCGTGCTGGCCAGATTGTTGATCGCCGATTCACTCAAGCGATCGCGAAAAAAACCTTCCTCTCCGATTTGGCTGCCGAAAATACGAACCCAGTCCCCGACGCATTGCTTCAGATCCCCCAACATCCCGTCGGTCGCGTTGTAAACGCCCGTGACGGAGGTCTTGGTGATCGACGAAATCAGGATCGCGATGTTCTGGTGGATGTCCGGCGGCGTGTTGATCCCGTTGACATAAATGAATTGAGTTCGAATCTTCTTAAGTTGCTTGCTGAAACGATATTCTTGCACGCTCCCGTCACCCTTGGGTAAAGGGTTGGGAGGGATGGAGTGTTCGGACATAAATCCACTGGGAATAAGGGCACGACGAAACGCTTCGACCGGTATGCCTCCATCATCGCGGCGAGGGGACAGGAGTTGCCAAGTTTCTGAAAAAAAGTCGTGGAGACTTCAGCCGGTTCGGGTTGATTTTCGTTCACTGGCTGTCACCCGTCCTGCTGCACGACGGCTCTTACCGCCACCGCACCCTACGGCCAGCACTCCCTACGGCCAACGCAACAGGACTTTGCCCTGGTCGTCCACCAATCGCAGCTCCTTGATGATCGCCGTCCCGGAGCCTTCACCCACGTCCAGCCGCAGTTTGTGAATTCGCTGCTCGGTCTCAAGTCGGATCGTGTGGTCGTGCCATTGCCCCTCGCCGCCCAACTCAAACGTTTCGTGCATTCCGTTGGGCAAACTTGTTGTGGCGTCGGTGGTATAGAACACTTCGCCTCCGCCCTCGGCACGACGTCGCAGCCGAAACGCCAATTGGTACGGGCCTGCGGGCAGCGTCTCGGGCAACCGGTCAAATGCCAGTCCCGAATCTTCGCCGCTGAATTCCAGCCGCAGCTCGTCGCCGGCGACTTTCAACTTGGTGTTCTTCCGCGCCCGAATCGCTTTTCCAGCTTTCGGCGACCGTGTGTTTGTGTTTGCTTGATTGCCGCGTCCTGATTCACTCGGGTCGGCATCGAAGTTGGTCCATTCGGGATGACGATGGGGCAGTTTTGCAGGCCCCACGGGCGCGTAGGCTCTGTCTGGGGCGTGAAGCAGTTCGCGGGACATTCGGGTCCACTGCTGGACCATCGACTCGACACGCTCCGGCTCCTGCTCGGCCAGGTCGATCCGTTCGGTCCGATCCTCCGCAAGGTTGTACAGTTCCCACGCTTCACTTCGGAAACTGACAATTTTCCAGTCACCCAGACGAAGCCCACGATCGGAGGCGAACAGGAAATGCAACGGTTGCTCGCGTTGGATTGTCTCGCCCTTGAACAGCGGCCGCAATGATTGCCCCGACACCGGTCGCAAGGAGCGTCCCGGGTATTCGGTCGGGATCTTTGAACCGGTCACGTCGGCAAACGTCGGCATGATGTCGATCAAGTGGGCGGGCTGACGAACGACCGAACCGGCATCACGCTCGATGCCCGCCGGCCAATGCACGATCGCCGGCGTGCAAATCCCGCCTTCAAACTGGTTCTGCTTGTAATAGCGGAACGGACTGTTTCGTGCCCAAGCCCAACCGGTCGAATCACTCCACGTGACGGTCCCGTCGGTCGGCAACGCGTCGAGTTTGTTGCTGCGGCGATCATACGGACAGGCGCCGTTGTCGGACACAAACCAGATCAAGGTATTGTCAAGCTCGCCGGCTTCCTTCAAATCCGTGACCAGACGACCGATCTCTTGATCCACGCGATCGATCATCGCCGCCAGGGTGGTCATCCGCTTCACTTCGAAACGTTTTCGCGCTTCGGACAGACTGTTCCACGCGGGGATGTGCTCGGGACGTGGACTCGGTTGGCAGTCGGCCGGTAACAATCCCAGTTCGGCTTGTTTGGCGACTCTGGATTGGCGAATGCGATCCCAGCCGGCTTCGTAACGCCCCTGGTACTTTGCATAGTCCTGTGGCAAGGCCTGTAGCGGGGCGTGGGGCGCGTTGAAGGCGACGTAGAGATGCCAGGGCTTGCCGCTTTCCCGCGCGTCGCCCAAGAACTGCAACGCAAAGTCGACGTTGGAGACCGTGGTGTAAAAGTCCTGCGGGGGAACCTCCCATTTGTCGCCGTTCAAACGAAACGTGTTGTCTCCGCGGAAATAATTGCAGGCGCCGCTGAGATGGCCGAAGTAGCGGTCAAACCCGAAATCGGTGGGCTGTTGTTTCAGATGCCATTTTCCGGTCATCGCGGTGAAGTAGCCGGAATCGCGAAGCACTTCCGCGCTCGTGACGGCGTGGTTGAGCGCCGTGTCACCGGCCGCGATGCAGTATTGTCCGCTTAACAGGGACACCCGCGACGAGTGGCATTTTGCGGTGTTGTAGAACTGGGAGAATCGAAGTCCGCCGTCGGAAAGTGCATCCAAATTCGGCGTCTCGATTTCGCTGCCATAGCACCCGACGTCAGAAAACCCGAGATCATCGACCATGATCATCAGCACGTTGGGACGGTCTGCGGCAGACGTGATCGCCGAGCTGATCAACAGCAGCGTCAATGAAGTGATCAGTGTGGTTGCAATGCGCATCGAGCAGTCAGTGGTTCACGGTGAGAGGGGCAAAACGATGGTGGCAAAACGATGGGGGCAAAACGATGGTGGCAAAACGATGGGGGCAAAACGATGGGGGCAAAACGATGGGGGAAAAACGATGGGGGAAAAACGATGGGGGAAAAACGA
>NZ_JBFHKV010000038.1:0-17785 GCF_041595215.1 Stieleria sp.
CGCATTCCCGTCCAACGGATCACGGTCGATTACGACATCGTCAACGCCACCAGCGGGAACCTGACCTTCGGACTGGCAAATGCACCGGGAACGACGGTCAATGTCGATGCGGCGGACTTCAATGCCAATCCCGCCGGTTCGATCGCAGCGGCGCTCAACGGCGCATTCCAAAGTGAAATCGGATTCGTCACCACGCAGTTGCTCTCGCGATCCGCCACGGGTGACTTCGTCATCGAAGTCCGCTTCGACGCCGCTTTCTTCACGGCCCTTGAAGTTCCCGAAATCATCGGAACCGCCAACCCGATTTTCCCGGCGATCGGAAGTCTCGGCTTTGAAACCGACGTCTTGGATTCGGTCCTGCAAGACACGTATTCGTTCAACGCCAAAGACGCCGGGATGCGGATTCGTCTTCCGGGCGAATCCGGCACGCTGAACCAGTATCACGTGCGGGTGCGCAGCAGCAACACGCGTGACGGCAGCGACCTGAACACCCTGGTCAACGGAAACGTTCTCGGCGGGCTGACCCAAGGCCGCTACTCGATGCAAATTCGTCTGGGTGAGACCGACGAAAGCGCCGGTACACAGATCCGATTGACCGACGTCCGTTACGCGACCAACGGCGTGCAAATCATCGGCCAACCGCTGCACTCACCGTTGACCGGCGAAGAAGCCGAGACGACGGCCAGCAACGAAATGGCCTCCGAAGCTCAGCGACTGGGCTACTACGGCACCACGGCCGATGTGGGCATCGAAGCCGGCCCGCTGCAGAGCGATCGACTGGCCAAATCTTTTGCCGGCGTCATCGACTCGGCCACCGACGTGGATTGGTATTCGTTCGACATCCAATACGAAAACCTGACCCGCGATGGTGACCCGCTGTACCTGTCCACGGTGATCGACTTGGACTACGCGTCCAACTTTGCCCGTAGCGACATGGCGTTGTACGTGTTCAACGCGCAGGGCGATTTGATCTACACCGCCACCGACAGCAACATCGCCAACGACCTGCCGGCGTCCAGTTCCAACAACAGCAGCGATGATCTCAGTCGCGGCGGCGCCGGCGTCCAGGATCCGTTCTTGGGCAGCGTCGAACTGATCGAAGGCACCTATTACGTCGCGATCGCCAATCAGACGCAAGTCCCGATCGCGATGGACCAGTTCTTCAACCCGGCCAGCAACAACCCGCTGGTCCGCTTGGCTCCGATTGATGCGATCGATCGGATTGCCCAAGACGACATGAACGACCGCGTGCTGTTCGATGAAACCTCGATCGTCCCGTATTCGCTCGACGACGTCGTCCTGTACGTCAACACGAATTCCGGTCTGCACGTCGTCAACCCCTTCACCGGACAAGACTACGGCCAAGTCGGCACCTTCGGCAACGAAGACATCTACGACGTGGCGTTCCGCAGCAACGGCGAACTGTTCGCGTACACCGGATTCGGCAACCGGGTCCGCAGCGACAGCACCTGGTTCTACGTGCAAATCGATACGGGCACCGCGGCGCTGAATCAACTCAGTGCCGGGGCCGGGATCACGACGTACGGCGATATTCTGTTCGAAGTCAATTCACAACAGATTTTGGACGGTGTTTCCGACGAAGGGATCTTTGTCGAAGCCATCTCGATCCGCGAATACAAGAACGTCGAACGCGGCTTGTTCGTCGGCAGCCGTCCGACGTTCAACGGTGCGTCGGGATTGCAGTATCGCGACAACGTGTTGTGGGAATTCAGCCCGCAAACGGGTCTGGCGGTCGGCCCCTCGTTCAACCGTTTCCTGTTCAACTCCGGTGCGGGAACGATCCCGCGTGAAATCGGCCAGATCGACACGACCGCCCCCGCGACGGCGTTTTCGACTCAGCTGGGTGTTCCCGACGTGGTCGAAGTGGTCGGCAGTGGTTTGCTGCAACAACAGCTCTTCGACGGCGATACGTTCACGCTGATCAGCGGCACCACGACGACGTCCTTCGAAATCAACATCGCCGGCAACGTGGCCGTGACCGGATCGCCGGTCCTGGACGGCGATACGATGACGATCGGATCGAACATCTTTGAATTTGACACCGGCCCGCGTCTGCGTCTGGCAGGCGTTTCGGCCAACGGCGGACTGGATGTCGGACAAACGTTTACGGTGACCGATTCCAGCAACGTCAGTGCGACCTTTGAGTTCGTCAACCAAGGCGACACGCCGAGGCTGGGAAACATCCCGATCTCCATCCGTCTGGCCAGTGGGCAAGCCCGCACGTCCGGCCAGATCAACAATGACTTGGCGCTCGCGATCCAGAACAATCTGTCCGGCGTGACGACCACCGTGTTGAACACGGACCTGGCGCTCGATAACGCCACGTTCACGTTTGACGGAGCCGGCATGTCGATCGTCGGCGCCAATGGCGTGGCGGCCGGCAACATCGCGATCCCGGTGGACGAGTCCTTCGGTGCGACCGAGGTGCTCAATGCCATCGTGGACGCCTTGACCGCCAACGGCATCGCCCACACCGTCGTCGGCCAATCGTTCTCCGTCCCCGGCGCGACCTCGATCACTGTCAATTCGCAGGCACTCGTCAGCGGCGGCAGCCCCGGCGTACAGGTCGGACGCACGCCGATCCAACTGGAACTGTCCGATTCGGCCGCCGAAGTCGCTCAGAAGGTCGCCGATGCGATCAACAATCTCGGCGGCAATGCCAGTGCGGTCGCACAAAACCGTAGCGTCACCATCAGCGGCGGATTCATCGGCGGGGCCAGCGGCAATCTGGTGGCCGGCGGCGTGCCGCAAGGCGGAACGATCACCGGTGTCGAAATCGTCGGCAACGACATGTACGCCGTCACCGATGCCGGCGGACTGTTCCGAGTCACCGATGCCGAACTGACCGGCGGCGGCAACCAGTTCCTCAACGGCAACCGTCAGATCGGAACCTACGTCGAAACCGCGACCGACCTGCTGCGTGTCCCCGGCGGCTTCACCGGCCTTCGCGCCGGCCCCAACAGTGTGGACGGCGGCGTCTATTCCAATGTGTTGTTTGGGATCACCCCCAACGGTGACATCTACGCGTTCAACACGGCCGGCGAGTTCCTGCCGTACTTCGCCGGCGGGCGTTCGAGTATCTCGACCGGTATCGCCAACGCCGAAGGTCTCGATTTCAGCACCCTGGATTACAACCTCTGGCACTACACCGGCGCACGCGGCGGTGATGCCGGGCACGGTGGCGGCACCTCGTTGGCGTTCACCTACGAAACCTCGTTCCAGAACAACTACGCCAGTCAGGCGGAATACCCGACCAACACCGCGCGGATTGACGGTCAAGGTGTCAACAACACCTACAACTTCCCCGGCGGTGCCAAGGGGCAGGTTCAAAGCAAGCCGTTCTCGTTGGAGAACTACTCGCCGAGCGATGTCCCGGTCCTGTACTTCAACTACCTGATCGAAGCCGACGGCGGCGGAAGCACCGACGCGTTGCGTGTCTACGTCGTCCAACCCGACGGGACCGAACACGCCGTCGCGCTCAACACCACGTTCCGCAATGCGGCCCCGGGTGCGAACGATGAATTCGACGACCCCGATCCCGTCGCTCCTTACAACGACGTGATCGATGTTGACAAGCAACAACTCTTTGACAACACGCCGACGTGGCGTCAGGCACGTGTGCCGTTGGCGGAGTTCGCCGGACAGTCGGGCCTGAGTCTGCGGATCGAATTCGCGACCGCCGGTCGATTGGATACCGGATCGACCTCGATTCGTACCGTCGACGCCTCGGATCTGGTCGAAGGCCAAACGATTCGCGTCAGCGGTGAAACGTTCACCATCAATTTCCCACCGACGCTGATCGCGCCGGCGGGGGCACAAGTCGCCAACGCGTACGCGGCCGATCCGAATACCCGCGCGACGTTTGTGCTCGATGGACAAACCTACGTGCTCAACGATGGCACCCGCACCGTCGACACGTCGCCGTCGGATCCCAACGATCCCAATTCACCGCCCAATGAAATCTCGATCGATCTGACCGCCGGATTGACGGGGACGACGACGGTTGCCGATTTGACGCCGTCGCAGATCGGAGCGTTGATCGAAGCGGCCGTCACGGCGATGCCGCCGGCGACCTTCCTGCTGTACGACTTTGTCGTCGACAGCAACTCGGTCGAGTTCGGTGAAGCGGTCGACTTGAGCTCCAGTTCGAGTTTGTTCACGATCCGGAACACCACCGCCGGCGGGGCGAACTTGATCGACGTCCGCGCAGCGATGTCGGCCGGCGAAGTCGCCGTGGCGGTTCAATCCGCGATCCTGGATCGTTTCGTGCCCAACGCAGTCGGCGCGGCCGGTCCCAACTACATTCCGACGTCCAACGCGATCATCACCCTGCCCGGATTCAGCGTGTCCGATGCCGGGCCGTTCGCCAACACGGCGCAACGATACGCCGACCAATACGGCGGCTCGCCGGTTGGCGGCTCGCGCAACAACGATTTCGAAGGCGTCTACCTGGACGACTTTGTCATCGGTTTGGCCGAACGCGGTGAACAGGTCAGCGATCCTCGCGGCGTCAATGCTCCCTTGGACACCGCGTTTGTCACCGACACGCGTTTCGCATTCCCCGAACCCGATGATCCACGCAGCAGCCTGGTGACCGGCTCGTATCAGGTCGAAATTCGCGACGCCAGCGAGTACATCGAGTCGGCGTCGTCGTCCCAGTTCCGCACGTTCAACAGCAACGACCGCTTGGGTTCGGCGATCTCGATCACCGCGAAAAGTGCGACCGATCTTGTGGACGGGCAAATGTTCTCGATCACCGACGGCCGCGCCGTCGTCGAGTTCGAGTTCGATTCGGACAACTCGGTCACACCGGGCCGCGTGCGCGTTCCGTTCTCGATGACCGTGCCCGATGAAGACACCGGGCTGGACCGTCCGCAAACGGCGACCGAAGTGGCCAAGTCGATCATCGCGGCGATCAACCGCTCGGATGTCCGCAGCGTGTTGGACGTGCAAGCGGTTCCGAGTAGCGGATTTGAACGAGAAGTGGTCGCCCAACCGGGTATCAAACAAATCTCTCGAATCGATCCGCGAATCAACCTCGTCGGCAACGTCGTCGTCGCGGACCCGACGCGTTCACTCGCCGCGGTCGATCGCTCCGAATTCCGTGGCGACAGCAACCGTGATCGCGACGCTCAAGGCGTGATCATGATCGAGAACAGCCGTTTCTTGTTCAACGAAGAATACGGCATCAACATCCAGCATGACATCTCGGCGACGGTCGCAGGAAACGACACCGATTCGATCGTCCGCTATCCGAGAAACCTGATCGAGCTGAACACCGAGCAATTGGTCCCCGGCGTCGTCGTGCAGAGTAACATCATCGCCTTCAACACCGTCGGCGGCATCAATCTGCAAGGCATCGACAACGCCCTCGACGAGACCTCGTTGGATCCGGTCGCGATTGAGCGAATTGTCAACAACACGATCATCGGCGGAACGATCACGCCCGGCGTCAGTGCCCCCTCGGAAACCTTCGCGGGGATTCTGTTCGAACAAGGCCAGATTTCCTTTGCCGACGCCGTGGTCAACTATTCACCCAATGCGGGCAACGGTGCTCCCACGCTGACCCACCAGACGCCGAACACCGCGTTGGGCGCCCCGGACGGCAGCGGCCGTGGACTCGAGCCGATCGACGGCCAGTTCGCCGTTTCGCTCGGACTCGGTGGCACACTGACGCTGCAGTTCGTCGACAACTTCCTGACCGGCAGCGGCGATGCGACCAACGATTTGGTCGTCTTTGAAACCGGCGAGATCGAATCGGTCCTCGTCGAGATCAGCCGCGATGGAATCGACTTTGTCAACGTCGGGATCGTCGGTGGCTTGACCAACCAACTGGACATCGACCGGCACGGGTTCGGCCCCAATGACCGATTCGCCTTCGTGCGACTGACCGACCTGCGTCAAGGCAACACGACCGGCAGCTCGCTGGGAGCAGACATCGATGCCGTCGGTGCCATCAGTTCGGTTCCGGTGGACACCTTCAATCAAGGCGGGATCGGGATCAACATCGTCGGCGGTTCCTCTCCGACGGTGCTCAACAATGTGATCTCCAATACGGAAACCGGTATCGAATTGACCGGAGGCAATGACGGCTTCGTGTCCGGTGGTAACTCGTACTATCGAAACACGAACAACACCGGAACGAATGTCACGCTGGGAACCCTGGCCCAGGTTTTGACCGATAGCGAATCGGTCTTCGTCGATCCGGGCAACTTTGCGTTCTCACCGGCTTCGGGTGCTCGCATCATCGACAGCTCGATCGATTCGCTGCCCGATCGATTCAGTTTGACGACGGTCCGCAACGCCGTCGGCATCGATCCTTCGCCGGTGCTCGCGCCGCGACTGGACGTCAACGGTCAGTTCCGTGTGGACGATCCGAACGTGGAGCCCCCGAGCGGACTCGGCGAAAACGTGTTCAAGGATCGCGGCGGATTCGACCGCGGCGACCTGGAAGGCCCCCGCGTGACGCTGGTCTCGCCGCTGGCCCCCGGAATCGGACTCGACGCCGGACGCGCCACCGTGCTCGGCGCCGCCCCGCAAGCGTTCGAAATTCAGCTGATCGATGGCATCGCGCCGGCGGACATCGTTCCCGGCACCGGGATCGACGATCGATCGATCTCCACCAGTTCCCTGGTGCTACTCAAAGACGGCGTGGCATTGGTCGAAGGCACCCACTATCGATTCGCCTACAACCCCAGCACCAACATCATTCGGCTGACACCGATCGCCGGTGTGTGGGAAGACGATTCGACGTATGTGATTCGAATGATCGACAGCAGCGATGCGATCATCCGCGCCGCCGACGGCGTCGTCTACCCCGACGGCGAAACCGTTTCGGTCATCGACGAACTCAATCAACGCACGGTGTTTGAATACGACTCCGGCATCATCATCGACCTGTTGCCCGGATTGACGCCGGTTGCCGCCGACGGCTTGACGGTGTTCGTTTACGACGGTTCGGTCACACGTTCCTTCGAACTGGACGTCAACGGTGCGGTGAGCCCGATTTCGACCGGCGTGACGATCCCGGCCGCCGGCGTCACCGCCGACTTCGCCACCGCTCTGGCGGCGGCGATCAACGCGGATCCGGTGCTCAGCTTCACCGCACGAGCCTCCGGCGAAACCGTCCAACTGGTCGGCGGCACCCCGTTGTCGACCGCGACCAGCACCAGCGGCTTCGTTCAAATCGCGGGCCGCATCGGCACCGCGACAGGCTTCGGATTCCAAATCCCGTCGATCAACAACAGCAACGTCGCCAACGTCGTCGACGGACAATCGATCACCGTCCGTCTCGGTGCGGTCAACCAAGTCGTCTTTGAATTCGACAACAACGGATTGCTCAACGACCCCACTGCGACGGCAGTGCCCTTGGCCAACAATGCTTCGCTGGATCAGGTCATCAACGCATTGGTGATCGCGATCGGCGGATCGGGTCTGGGACTGGCACCGACCAACGCCGGATTCGGACGGATCTTCTTGGGTGGTGACAGCAACTACTCGATCGACTTGACGAACTCCAACGCCACCCAAATCGGCTTGCCCGGTGAAGCTCCGACGGTCCCGATCAACATCCCGATCGATCAGCCGGCCGAAGAGATCGTCAAAATCATCCAAGCCACGATCGACGCCCAGAACCTGGCCGGTATCAGCACCTCGCTGGTCGACGTCCGCGTGTTCCTCGAAGGCACCGGCGGCGTGTCCGGCTTCGGCGCCGTCGACGTTGTCGTCGTCCAGGACCAAGTCGGCAACCTGCTGCAAAGCAACCAGGCCGACGGACGGACGGAATTGACCATCTTTATCGGAACCGGATTCGATTACGGTGACGCCCCCGCACCGTACATCAGCACGATGGCCGATGGCGGTCCCCGGCACCGTGTCGATCCCACACTCAGCCTGGGACAGATCAACACCGCCGATTCGGACGCCGAATTGCCTAACGCCGATGCCGGTGACGATGGTGTGACGCTGCCGTCGGCTTTCCAATCCGGTTTCGAAAGCAACATCAGCATTTTCGTCCGCAACACCGACGCCGGACTGCTGAGCGACAAACCGGTCTACGTGGACGCCTGGTTCGATTGGGACCAAGACGGCCAATTCGAAGTCCAAGAGCGACGTCGATTCGGAACGCCCGGAACGAACCTCACCCCGGTCTTCAACAACGTCTTGACCACGGTCACGATCGATGTCCCCGCCGACGCGGCGATCGGGCAAACGTACGTCCGATTCCGCATCAGCGAGTCGCCGACGACCGGACCGACCGGAAATGCGACCAGCGGTGAAGTCGAAGATTACGCCATCTTCGTGACCAACAATCCGTACCAAAACCCGGTCGGACGCTATGACGTCAACAACAGCGGCGCAGTCACTCCGCTGGATGCCCTGAACGTCATCAACGCGATCGCCCGCCTGGCCGCCAACACCGGCTTTGTGGATCTGCAAACCACCCCGGTGACGAATCCCCAGTTCCCCGATGTCAACGGCGACGGACTGCTGTCCCCGAGGGACGCCAACGACGTCATCACCGAACTCGGCCGGCTCGTTTCCGGAGCCGGCGGCGAAGGTGAAGCGACCACGATGAGCTATGTGGCCGCCGCACCCGGTGTGCTGGCCAGCGGGCCGACCGCTTTGGGGGATCTGCTGATCCAGCAAAGCGTCACCGACACGGTGCAGCCCGCGACGACCGAGGCTTCTGATGCCGACGCCGAATCCGGCCCCGCCGAGTCGGCCAACGTCGCCCAGCAGCCCAGCAAGACCAGTGTCTTCGACTCACCGGCGTCGATCGAGCTCGATTCGATCGTCGATGACCTGGTTGCCGATCGGATTCAATCGGGTGACGAAACCTCGGGAGACGAAAACGGTTTGGACCTTTTCTTCGCTTCGCTGTGAATGAGTTGAACTTTTCGCCCGCCGGCCGCGTCCAACGGTCGGTGAAAGGGAAAATTTGGGATGCCGGCGGCGCCGCTGGCATCGCCGAATCCCGAACTTTCACGGGCGCGTTGCAGCCCGTCCAGCCGATACAACGGTCAGCCTGCGATTGGATCCGCGGGCAAGTCATCCGATGATGGAGAGCGTCCCCGCACGACTCGGGGCCGCCAACTAGGATGGGTTCGAAATCCGCAGCGGTTCGTTTTTTGGTTGCGTCCCTTATCCTCGACAGGGTCTTTGCCCTCGACAGGGTCTTCGCAATCCGACGCACCAATGCGGGATGATGTGCCCCCACCATCAAATCAAGACTCCGGAGCCTGGCGCTCCCGGAGCAAGTTTTTAATCGCCGATGAACCGAGCAACGACGAGACGACCCCGCCGACGGCGCCTCGGTTTCCAAAAAGTGGAAGACCGTCGGTTGCTGGCCGGCGACGTGCCCTTCGGCGCCACTCCGATCGACAACGGTGAATTTCTGCTCGGCACCGTCACCGTGACGCCCGTTTTCTTTGAAAGCGATGGGTCGATCGATCCGGAAACCCAAAACTGGTCCGAAACGGAGATCGAAGACACGCTGGCCAAGATTCGCGACAGCGTGGACTGGTGGAGCGACTTGCTGGCGACGCAGACATCGGTTCACTCGCTGGATTTCATCATCGACGATCGCTACGCCCGCGATCCCGTCGAAACCGGTTACGAACCGATCGACAATGACAGCAACACTTTCAAACGCTACGTCGGCGGCTGGCTGACCGATCTGGGCTACGGCGATGCCCCCTCGATTGAACGGGCGGTGTCCTTGTTCAACGACTCCCAACGGCAAACCCACCAAACCGATTGGGCCTTCACCATGTTCGTCGTGGATTCCTCGGACGACGAAAACGGGTTTTTCGAAAACGGCGGGTTTATCGGCGCGTTTGCCTATCCCGGCGGTCTGTTCATGGTGGTCCCCTCGGGGCGTCCGGTTTCCACGTTCACCCACGAAATGGGACACATTTTCTGGGCCCGAGACGAATACCCGGGAGCCGGCAGCTGGACCGACCAACGGGGCTATTACAACGCACAGAACTTGAACGCATCGGACAACCCGACGCCGGGATTCGTCCAACAAGACAGCATCATGCGGGGCGGCGTGGTCACCGTGCGGGCGTACGACAACTTGGTTTCCCCGGAATCCACGCTGGCCATGATCGGCTGGCGCGACAGCGACGGTGACGGCATTTTTGATCTCGCCGACGTGCCACTGAACCTGGACGCGATCGGTTCGTTGGATGTCCACTCGGATGTCTATTCGATCCGCGGCTCCGCGACCGTCGATACCCTGGCCAACCAAAACTCCGAAGGCACGCAGAGCGACATCACGCTCGCCCGCATCAGCGAATTGCAATACCGGCTCGATGACGGCCCCTGGCAGACCGCCATCACGCCCGATGCGACACACGTCGAATTCGATCTGGAAATCGAGGTTTCCAGCCCCTTCAACCAGATCTCCTGGCGGGCCATCGATACCCACACCGGGATCACCAGCGAAGTGCTTCACGGTGACATGCTGACACCGGTCTGGTCCGGGATCGGCGGCGGTTTCGCCTATGTCGACCAAAACCAAAACGGACAACGCGACTTCGACGAGCCCCTGATCGACGGCACCCAGTTCACGGTGCGTCGCGACGATGGGACCGGACTGTTCAACCGCTCGTTCCAGGCGGCGAATTCGCCCGACGGAGTCGCCAACCCCGTCAGCGGATTGACGCTGACCAGCCTGGGCGCTGACGTCGACGGTCGTGTGGCAACCTTGGCATCCGGCAGCGACCAACAAGCCGGCCGGGTCCTGCACTATTACAACACCCAGACCGATCAATGGACCGACACCTGGAACACGGCCAATCGGCTGCAAGTCGCCTTCGCCGGGTCGACCGGGCGGGTGGAAATCGATTTCACCGCACTGGACACTGGCAGCTACGGACTCGAAAGCGGCAGCTACGCTCGTGTCGAGGCCTATGACTCCCAAGGCAATCGCATCGATCGGATCACCAGTCCCCTGGTGCCGGCCGGCACCAGCGACACACTCGTCATCGAAGACTCCCTGGGACGAATCTCGCGTGTCGTCGTGTCCGGACACGCGGAAACCGAAATCTTGATTTCCGGCATCCAGGTCGGACAGGCCGCGCTGGTCTCGGCCGATGACAACGGCGCCTTCTCCGTCGACGGGCTACCCGACGGCGACTACTCCGTCGAGATCGTCACGCCGAACTTGATTTACCAGTTCCCGTCTGAACCGATTGTCTTTCAAATCTCCGCCGGAACGATCGCGCCGCTGGCGATCGCAGCCCAGCGAGTCGACAGCCCACGCTACAACCGCTCGCTGCCGGGCGACGTCAATGGAGATCAACAAATCACCGCTCGCGACGCACTCGCGGTCATCAACGACCTGGCACGGCTGGGCAATCGCGTCCTGACGGCCGAGGAGACGTCCGACTTTCACATCGACGTCAACAACGACGGACGTGTCTCAGCGATTGATGCGTTGCGGGTGATTAACTTGATCGAACAGGGCATTGCCGGTGAAGGTGAATCTTTTTCTGAAATCTCGGCAACGACACCCCCGATTTCCGCTGCAAACCAATCCACCGACCCAACCCCATCGCCTCAGCCGGTCCAACCGCTCTCAACGGCCGCCGTCGACCGGGTTTTCAGCCCCGAGAATCCGCAACTTGGTTCCTACCAGGACAACACTCTAAATCGTGAAGATCCGGAAATGTTGAACTGTGCGGGCCAACGGACTTCCGACCAAAGTCTCAGCAAGCTGCCATCCGATAGACCCACCGGGGCGGATGTTCACTGGCTCGTGAAAACCGGGGCAAACACGGGTTTTGAGCGTCCTTTGTTGGGTTTTTTGCTTCAAGACGGCGAGATTGAGAGCGGTTTCGCGGTACATCCTTCACCGGAACAACTGTTTTGATCGGATTTACTGGAACTTTGCGGCGCGGCCGCGATCTAAACCGCCGAGCGGATTGGCCCAATTCCCATGTAATCAGAACGTTGATAAAGCGGGAAGGGGAGATAAGATAGGGCCAATATTCAGCCTGGCGAGTTTTTAACCCCTCTAGGCTTCCAATATTTGGGCTCTGCGCCCGCAGAACCCAACTCCTCCGATTCGCCACTTGACCGACCCCACAGTCACCGGCAAACCACGTTCTACTTCATCTTTCCGGAATCCCAGATGAAAAGCCTGCGTCAGTTGCTCCGCCGCCGTTTGCACTCCACCGGTGCCGAACGCCCCCAGAAGCGTCGAGCCACCAAGCATCAACACGGCGGCGAAATGAAACGACGGCTGACCACTCAAACGCTGGAACAGCGTCAGTTGCTCGCCGGTGACCTGCAGATCGCCCACAACTATTGGAACAGCTTCGACGTCAACCAAGACCTTCAGATCTCGCCCAGCGACGCGTTGAGCGTGATCAACTACCTGGCGACCACGCACGCCAACGGCGAGCAGGTGGCCGGAGGCACGGCCGACGAGTTTGCCGGCCGTAAAGTCGACGTGAACGCCGATGGCAATGTGACCCCCAGCGACGCCTTGAGCGTGATCAACGCGTTGGCACGCGGCGAACAGTTGGGTGAGTTGGTCGAATTCTTGTTGAGCGCCCGCGACGAGGACGACAATCCGCTGCCGGTCAACAACGGCGTCGTGCAAGCACCCGGTGTGGGGATCAACAATTCGTTCTACTTGGAAATCGCGTACGACGACCTGCGAACCTTCGGTGATGACAAGGGCGCTTTCTCGGTCTTCCCCGATTTGGGCGTCAGCCAAGGCGGTATCCTGCAACCGGTGTTGCGTGAGACGCAACAGATCATCATCGGCGAAGAGATTCGTTCGACAAATTCCGGCTTTGTGACCGTCGGCCGTGAAGGCTCGGCCGCGACCGTTGACATCACGATCGGTGAGATCCAAGGTGGCTTTTCCACGGCACTGTCCAACGCGTTGATCAATACCTTCGGGATGACCGCGGGCGATTTTGAGATCACCGAGCCGACCGCACTCAAGGGCGAGAACGGGCAAGACCTCGGTTTCGAGATCTTCTACAAAGCCGACGCCTTCGGTAACGTCGACATTGCAGACCTGTCCTTCACGCCCAACTTTGACAACACGGTCCCGATCGAATTCCGCGAATTCGCGCCGCTGGAAGCCGACGGCGTGACCCCAAACTCCGCCGCGGTCCGCTTTAACCTGGACGCCCGCAGCCGAACGCTGCCCAACAACCTCGAATTCTATAACCTGCTCAATCGTGGCTCGTTTGACTTGACGACCGGTTTCACCGACATCGGCGGTGTGGGCGGAGCGTTCCCCAACGGCGTGCGAGACGTCAATAGTGGTGTGATGCCGCCTGTCGTCGATGTGTTCCGCATCGAAGTCTTCTTGAACACGGAACTGTCCGATTCCAACCCGTTGATCATCGACATGAATCCGGGTGAAGGCACCGATCCGTTGACGCTGTACGGCAGCAACGATGTCGTTACCGAAGACTTGATCACCATCGATGACGACGCTCGCGTGACGATCAGCACCGGTGCGGTCGCGGTCAACAATCCGCCCACCGTTTCACCGGTTCCGCTTGAAATCACGCTGACCGAAGACGACGCCACGACGTCGCCGAGTCTGTTGACCGGTGCCAGCGATGTCGATGGCGATACACTGTCGGTCAGTGCCTTCAACTTCACCGGTGGAGATCAATCGGGAGTCTCACTCAGCGGAAACACCATCACGATCACGCCATCAAGTTACAACAGCTTGAAAGTCACTGAGTCGGAGGTGATCACGGCGACCTACAGCATCATCGACGGCCGGGGCGGAAGCGCCTCTCAAACGCTGTCCTTGACGATCAATGGTGTCAACGACGCGCCGGATGCCGGAGCGGATCTCGCCACGACCAACGACGAGTTTGATCCCCAATTCAACATCGATCTGCTGCAAAACGCCTCCGACCCCGACGGCGACACGCTCAGCATTTCCAGCATCACCCAGATCGGCAGCGATGACACCTCCGGCGTCACCCCCGATCAGGCCAACAACCAGATCACCGTCAACCCGGCAGCCTACGCGGCACTTGAGGACGGCGAAAGCGTCACCGTGACGTACCAATTCGAAGTCTCCGACGGAAACGGCGGGACGGACACGGCGACCGTTTCGGTCACCATCAACGGCGACACCCCCAACAGTGACCCGGTCGCCGGCGATCCCGTCATGTTGTCGGTCTCCGAAGACGACGCCGACACCACACTCGATCTGCTGACCAACGTGACCGACGTCGACACCGAAGACACCCTGAGTGTCGATGCGGCGACGATCGTGACCACCGGTGACACCTCGGGCTTCACCCTCAACGGCAACGTGCTGTCGATCTCGCCCGCGGCCTACAACGCCTTGGCCGCCACGGACACCGAAACGGTGACCTACAGCTACGACGTCATTGACGGTGAAGGCGGTCGGGCTGCCCATTCAGCGACCATCACGATCGGCGGAGCCAATGATGCTCCGGTGGTCACCGCCGCGGTCAGCACGACGGTCACCGAAGACGACGCCAGCACCAACGTCGACCTGCTCGCCGGAGCCTCGGATCCCGACAACGGCGACACCGTCTCGGTCGAAGACAGCTCCTTAGTTCTCCGCTCGGGTGACGACAGCGGCATCTCGGCCAACGGCGCCAGCGGATTGACCATCGATCCGTCGGCTTACAACCATCTGGCGGCCGGTGAATCGGAAGTCGTCATCTACGACTACAACCTGATCGACGGCAATGGTGGCACGATCACCCAATCGGCGACGATCACCATCACCGGTGTCAACGACGCACCGTCGGTGGGCGATCCGCTCGCCTTGACCGTCACCGAAGACGATGCGGCCCAATCCATCGATCTGCTCAGTGGTGCGACCGACCCCGACACCACCGACACGCTGATCGCCCAAAGCTTGGTCTTCAGCAGCAATTCAACCGCCTTCACCCTGGTCAACGACACCTCGCTGACCTTTGATCCGAACTTCTTCAACGGATTGGGCGCAACGGAAAACGAAGTCGTGGTCGTCAACTACGACGTCGCCGATGGCAACGGTGGCACCGCCGCCCAAACCGTGACGGTTACGGTCACCGGCGTCAACGACGCACCGGTCGTCAGCGGGGCAATCGACGAGACGTTCTCCGAAGACGCCGGCACCCAATCGCTCTCGCTGCTGCTTGGTGCCAGCGACCCCGACACCAACGACGTGCTTTCGGTTGACAACGTCACGGTGTCCGGTGACGACAGCGGCATCACGCGAACCGGTGCCGACCTGAGCATCAACACCGCCGCCTACGGCAGCCTGGAAGAAGGCGAATCGGTGCAAATCCTGTTCACCTATCAGGTCACCGACGGAAACGCCAGCGTCAACCAAACGGCGACCATCACGATCACCGGCGGTGCCGACACGCCGGTTCCCGGTCCGGACATCAGCATCACGCTGGACGAAAACGCCCCCGGCCAATCGGTCAACCTGCTCGAAGGATCGACCGATCCCAACAATGACCCGCTGTTCATCATCGATGCCAATTTCCGCAGCGGTGATTCAAGAGGTGTGACGGTTGATGTCGCGACCAGTCGACTGCTGATCGATCCGTCTGCGTATGCCGACCTGGAAGACGGCGAGACCGAAGTCATCATCCTCGATTACCGTGTCAGCGATGACAACGGCAACTCGGCTCCCCGCGTCGCAACGGTGACAATCATCGGCCAGACGCTTGTGCCATCGTCGATCTCCGGCCAGCTGTTCATCGACCATCTCGAGAACCGCGAAGCCGTCCGCGGCGGTGCCGCGCCGATTTACAACGGGGTCAGAGACGCGGGCGAAAAAGCCCTCGCCGGCGTGACCATTCGACTGATCGAAGTCACCTCGTCGGGCGAAATGCAAATCGCGACGGTACTGACCGACATGCAGGGCGCGTACTCGTTCACCGGCGTGCTGCCGGGAACCTACTTCGTCGAATATGACATCCCGGACTCGGTCCATTTCAGCGGTAGCACGCGTGGCCAGGTCGTGATCAGCGAAGCCGGCGGCGAAACGGCGTCCGGCCCCGCACTCAACGCGACCGGCTTGATCGGTGTTCAACAACGTTTGGACTTGCTGGCCAAGAGCTACATCGATGCCGGCATCATCGACACCAGCAACCTGACCCAAGGCTTGGCCGGCGGCTCCGTCCAGCTCAACGCCGACGGCAGCATGCAGATGCTGGTCGCCGGTGAAGGCTTCGATCCCGAATTCGCCGAACTCGTCCTCAACGAAGCCCGTGACGCAGCTCTGCTGACGATCATCGACTCCGTGGACGGCAAAGTGAAGTCCGCGCGGTTGACCCTGGACCAATTCGTCGTCACCAGCGACGGACGCGGCGTGCGATTCTTCGGCACGGTGAACGACTTTGACTTCGTCGAGACCAGCGAAGAATTGGTCCAAGAGGAATTCGAAGATTATCGCAATGCGATCGACCGAGCGATGGCGACCGGCTTCTGACCCCAGGCCCCGACAACGTTCCAAAAACGAAACCGCTGGTGACAATTCACCAGCGGTTTTTTTATGCTTTCCTCTCGCTCTGGGATGCAACGTCTCCGCCCTCGATTTTCCGGTCACTTCTCCACCGTGCATACCATTCGCCTCCGCCGACCCTGGCTGCGCTCGGCCGACCCGCAATCTCCGCCTGACAAGGTGGATGTCCCCGACACCACACCACTGGCGGTGACCGGCGGCGACCGGGTGACCTATCGGCGCGTCTTCAACCGCCCGACCGGGTTGACGCCGACCGACGTGGTCTGGCTGTCGATTCCGCAATACGCGGCCGATTCGATCGAAGTCCGGATCAATGACACCCTGATCGGCCGATCGACCACCGGCGATCCGATTCGCGTCGATATCACCGCACAGCTGCAGACGTCCAATCAATTGGCCGTCACCCTGAAACCGAGCGGGTCGTCCCCCGCGGCACTGGACGGTCAGGTGACGCTGCAGATCGAATCGCCGCGATCCTAGCGCTGGTCGATGGGAAACGCGTTGCCCCAGGGAGCAGGTTCTGCGGCGCAGCCGCTTTGCCGTGGGGTGACCGGGGCGTTAGGATGGACACGTTCGCAGCGCGTCCTTTGTTTGCTTTTGGTAATCCTTTTCAACGGAGAACCTTGCCATGCCACCCGGTCCAGCGACTTCGATTCGCCCCACCGTGTGTCGCAGTGTGTGTCGCAGTGTGTCTCGGGCCGGCCTCTGGCCACTGGCCGTCATCGTTTTGCTGTCGGCGATGTTTGCGTCGTTTCCGCAGCCATCCGCCGCGGCCGATCGCAACGAGGCGCGCTTTCGTCGATTGCTGACCGGTCGTCATGACGAAGCGCGTGTCGCGGCGCTGCGGTCGGTCCCGAGCGACTTTCAAAGCCGCCTGTACGCGTTACCGATCGTCGTCGACGCCTTGGAAATCCTTTGCAAAGACGCCCGATTCGACCGGGCGGTCAAACAGGGCCAGCCGGAACTGCCCGGAGGCGTGCGATTGATGATCGACTTCATCGGAACGGTCGATCGCCCCGAGGCGACCGAAACGCTCGTCGACCTGCTCGATTGCAGTCGTCTGACCTGGGCGATGGCATCGATTCAAACCCTCTGCAAAAACCAACACCACGCCGCCATCGATGACGTCATCGGCCTGATCGGTTCAGAGGCCTTTGATGCCAGCTACGGATTCCGGTTCACACTCGCACGCGGACTGAAGGAGATGAAACATCCCGACGCGTGGGAGGGTCTCGCCAAACTCTTCGAACACGTCGATGGACAATTGGCACA
>NZ_JBFHKV010000039.1:0-17611 GCF_041595215.1 Stieleria sp.
CGAGGCCGAGCGGTGACGAAATCAAAAGGAAGCGAAGTCGCGCAAACCGAACAGAGTGTCAACACCAACGTTTTAGCGGCCAAGCGTTAGCGTGCAGACGCAAAACCGCATTGGGGCTTCAGTGATGCCCGGAGACACTGTGTTTGGCGCGAGCCTTCGGGCCCCTGTAGAGGAAACGACGCTTCGCTTCGCGGTCTTGGGTTTTCGCTTCGGGGGGCTGATTCGGTGGCGATTCATTCAGCCGCCAACTCCGGAAACACACTCTCGTCTAGCTCGGCGCGTTTGAGGATCGATTTCAACCGAATCTGGAAGTCGCTTTTGTAATTGGCGACCTGCTGTTCGGACAGATCCAGCTGTTCGGCGACTTGCTTGTTGCCCCAACCGCGGACGATCAACAGTTCGATGGCCTGCAGCTTGATCCAATTGCCGGACTGTTTCCAGCGATCGATTTGTTCTTGCATGGCATCGCGGATCGCCTGTTCCTCGATCCGTTTTCGTTCGACGCTGCGGGCGATCGAGCTGGCGACGCGTGCGCCTCCTTTCAGTTCAAAGTCTCCGGCGGAACTGGATCGGCCATGCAATTGCAGTGCGGGGCGTCGGCCTTCGCGTCTCAGGTGGTCGGTCAGTTTGTAGGCGCAGATCGAAAACAGGTAACTTTCCAGCGGTCGGCCGCCGTCGTAGTTGGGCAAACTGATCAGAAACCCGACGAAGGCTTCTTGGACGATGTCTTCGGCGGCGGCGGAATCACGGATGCGGCTGCGGGTGTACGCCAGCAACCGGCCTTCGTAACGATCGATCAGGGACTGCCAGGCACCGGAATCGCCGTCGCGGATTTGGGCGACCAGGAGTTCGTCCGCGGAGGGGCCGTCGGAATCGGCGGGAACATTCATGCAACACCGTCGGTCGGTTGGAGGTTTTCGATGACACGTTTGACGTTTTCGACCGCTTTTTCACCGGCCCGTCGCCCCGCTTCGATCAACGGATCGACGGCGTGGAAATCTTCGATTCGGAACGCGCTGGTCTGGGGGATAATGATCAGGTCGCTTTCTTCGCGATGCAGGGCGCTGGAATGTCGACGCGAGATGTCCATCGTGCGTAGCAACGTCGACAGATAACTTGGCCGGCGCAGTTTTCCGCTCCGGTCTTTGGCGTAGTCGGTCGTCAGTGTCGATCCGACATCGATCGAGACCACGTGGTCACAACCTTCGCTTCGCAACACCGACGCGGGCACGTTCATCAGCACGCCGCCGTCGACCAGCATTTGCCCGTCGTGAATGATCGGCCGACCGAAGACGGGATGGTTGATGCTTTGCAACACAGCCTGGACCAAATCACCGGACCTGCGGATCTGCTGTTCACCGCTGATCAGGTCCAGCGTCGTGATCGCCAACGGTAAACTGGCTTGCTCGAAGGTCAGGTGATCGAGGTAGCGTCGCAGTTTGGTTTCGAAACGTCCGCCGCGAAAACTGTGCAGCAAGAACATGCGTCGCAACGACGGGCGACCGGCCAGATATTTTGGTGGAATCATCTCCTTGCGGAAAAAATCGCCGATGTCCAACGGAGTGAACCCCGCACCGTAGGCCGAGGCCACGATCGCGCCGGCGCTGGTCCCGGCGATCGAATCGAAAACGACGTTGTGTTGCTGCAAGATTTCCAGGACGCCGATGTGGGCGATCCCCCGTGCACCGCCTCCGCCGAGCGCAAGCCCGATCCGTTTGCCGATCAACGATCGATACAGCCGGGTGACCGACGCCGGAACGAATTCGGCTGTGCGGTCTTCGCCACGATACCCACAACGCACCGCCTCCGCGTCAGAAAAATCCATGTCCGGTCGCGGCCACGAATCGGCCGAGAACATCAACGCCACCATCGCGCGACGATGCAGCGGGATGGATTTCAACAGCGATGCGGCATGATCCGAAAGCCCCTGACGGGCATCGGCGGCAAACACCACTCGATTGGATTCACGCACCGCAGCGTCGGTCGCTTGCCGGCCCCAAGCGACCGTCACCGCCAACGCCTGTTTGCTGCGACCGGCGATCGTGCAGCCGAGGTCGGCAACCGAGACACAGATCGCGTCGCGATCGAAGGATTCGCACGCAAAGGGCAACTCATCGTCACTGACCAACAGCGGTTGAACCAACGGGTGGTCCCCGCGCAGCTGTGCGATCAGTTGCTCCGCCAGCGGCCAGCCACTGGGATGGTCGATGATGATCGCCAGGGAATGCACGCCGCGATGGGGCTGTCGCGGCGACGAAGCGGCGGAATTCATCTTGGACAACCGCTTGGTCAACGAACGGCTGAGGTTCTCCAGCAGTTGCGGATAGCTTTTCACCAGACGGCGGTAGTCCTCTCCGCTCAGCACGAGTGTTTCGACATAGGTGACCGCGGTGACCGTGGCGGTCCGCGGTCCGCCGGAAATCACCGACGATTCGCCGAAGTGATCGCCCGCACCCATCATCCCCAGGGTGCGTTCGGCGACGGCCGGTCCGTCGCCCGTCCACACCCGCACCTTGCCTGCGGTGATCAGAAACAATTCGTCACCAACGTCGCCGATCTCGACGATGGTCGCTCCGGCATCAAAAGAACGCGGCTGAAAGGCCGACAGCACGTTCTCCAGCCCGTCGTTGCTGAGCCCCATCAACAGCGACCGGGTTACTGATTGTTCGCGATCCATCCCGAAATTACCCAGCGAAAAAAGGTTGTCATCAGACGATACCCTACCTGACGGGGGCTGCTGTCGCCAACGCGATTGCCGAATTCATCTGCAGCGACGATGGTCGTGTATTGGTCCGAGGTAATCCTCCCAAAGGACATTGGCGGCGACACCTCGAAAGTCACCCTCCCTGGCAGGCAGGGTCGAGCGAAGCGAGGGGAGGGGCGATCGGTCCCTGGTTCCCAGGCTCCTGCCTGGGGACACACTGACAGGGTGTCCGCCTCCTGACGGTCAACGGCGCGCGCCGGCAAGGATGGCAAGCAGGATGCTGACCCCACTACGAAAGCTTGACACCTATGCTTTCCTCGTCGCGTCAGGTCTGGGATCATATGCGAGTTCGAAAGCTGAACTCCTACCTTTCCCCCCGAACGCGAATGACTACCGAATTTAAGCTTGCCGGCGGCGACAAGATTCCCGCTGTCGGCCTGGGCCTTTGGAAAATCGATCAAGAATCGACGGCCGAAACCGTTTACCGAGCCATCGAAATCGGCTACCGCCACATCGATGCGGCCTGCGACTACGGCAATGAATACCAGGCGGGCGACGGGATTCGAAAGGCGATCGATGAGGGTTTGGTCAAACGCGAAGACCTGTGGATCACGAGCAAGCTTTGGAACACCTACCATCGCGCCCAAGACGTTCCCGTTGCGCTCGAAAAGACGCTGTCGGATCTGGGGTTGGACTACGTTGACCTGTACCACATTCACTTTCCGATTTCGCTCGCCTACGTGCCGATCGAAAAACGCTATCCGCCGGGATGGTTCCACGATCCCGACGCCGAGCATCCGCAGATGGAAGAGATGCCGGTGCCGATTTTGGAAACCTGGCAAGCGATGATCGAGTGTCAGAAATCGGGTTTGATCCGCCACCTCGGTGTCTGCAACTTTGGCGTTTCGTTGATCCGCGACTTGATGGCGTCCTCTTCTGTCAAGCCATCGGTTCTTCAAGTCGAACTGCATCCCTATCTGACGCAGGAAAAGCTGCTTCGATTCTGTGCCCAGCACGACATCCACGTGACGGGATTTTCACCCCTGGGCGCGCAGTCCTACTTTGCCATCGGGATGGCCGAAGAAGGCGAGGGGGTGATCGATCGCGAAGAGACCAAGGCGATCGCGGCGGAAGTCGGAAAATCACCCGCCCAGGTTGTCCTCCGTTGGGGGATTCAACGGGGGACTTCGATCGTTCCCAAAACCTCACGCGTCGAGCGACTGAAAGAGAATCTGGATCTGTTCGATTTCGAATTGACCGACCAGCAGATGAATACACTTGCGTCGCTCAACCAAAATCGTCGCTTCAACGACCCCGGCGATTTCGGCGAAAAGGCGTTCAACACCTTCTTCCCGATCTACGAATAGTGCAAAAACGGTAGTGGACGAGGCGACGAGTCCTTGCCTATCGAATAGGCCGTAGTGGACGAGGCGACGAGTCCTTTCCACTAAGCTCGCGCCCATCTAAATCGCACTACGTCGCAATCCGCTGCTGGTAGACCACCAAGCCGTGCAGGGCGTGGTACAGCACGCCGCACTCCAGATCGACGTCGCGGCATTGATGCAACACGTCGCACAGTTTGCGAACGCTGCGGACGACCCAGTCCGATTGCAACGTTTCGCGATCCGCAGCGGTCGCCAGAAACTCCAGCACGTGTCCGGTCGTGCCCAGCGTCTCGCCCAAGTCATTGCACCAACCCGTGCGATGCAGGTAGGACGTGCTGTACGAGCCGTCCGGGTTTTGGTTGACGCGGGCCATTTCGATCGATGCGTCCAGATGCTCCTTGGCATCGGCCCAAACGCCCGTGATCGGATTCCCTTCGCCGACGCGATTGCGCATCGCGGTGGCGATTCCGATCAACCGGTGCGTCCCGCCGCACACGCTGTCGGACAGATCGTGTTCGACTTCCAGCTCCAACAACAACTCGGTGCTGTAGGTGTTGCCGTCACGGGCGGTCCAGCGGTGGTCGGTCGCTCGATAGTAGGACAATGGAATCAGCGTCCAACTGAATTCTGCTTCATAGTTCAGTGGGATATCCAGCTCGGCTTGTCGCACCCAGTCGTCGACCGCCAACGTGCGATCTTCGACCACCCAAGAAGCATCGACGGGCAGCCCCGTTTGGGCGACGACGGCCAGCCATTGGTCGCGGTGGCCTTGGCCGACCTTGGTCGACGGTTCCAAGTCGACTCGGATTCCGAATCGTTCGTCGCCGCTGGCTAGATCGTCGCCAGGATCGTCGGCTGGATTGCCGAGGGGATCGCCGATCATCGGCCGAAATCCGTCGCAGGTTCCGCCTTTGCGAAAATACGTCAACGCCCGCTGGCGGCCACTTGGCGTGTCGATTTCAAATTCGTCGCCATAAGCCAGAATGCCATGGAAAATCTGCCAGGCTCCGTTGACCATCGTCGACAGTCCCCGACGCTGTTTTTCTTGCCGCAACGTTTCCGCGACCAGCGTTTCGACCGGCAACGACGAAGCCTCCGCCGTCGGCACCGCCTCCGGCAACGATTCGGGGATCGACAGCGGGCAACCGGTCGTGATCAGCGCCGAGGCGGCCAGGGTCGACAGTGCGGCGCGACGGTTGATCGGACGCGGCGGTGGAGTGTTCTTCATGGTGGACAGAGTGTGATCGATTCAAATTCGGCAATCCGCCGGTCGCGACGTCGAGTTCTGCTACCCGGCAAACTGCGGTGGAAGCCCTCGCGCGAAGGTGCAAACTACTCGGCTGATTGGAACAGTAAAGCCCCACCGACCGCAATCGGGTAGCGGTGAGCCCGAAACGGGGCGATTCGTGGTTTCCTGCCGGTCGGCGCTGAAATGACCTGCCGGAAGCCTCTACCACGGGCAAGAAACGTCCCACAACGGGTCAAATCCGGGGCGGAAGTCCGCTGACCGCCCGCCTGCGACTAAATTGACACGAATTGGGACTCGTCGATTTTTGACAACGCGCGTAGACTTAAATAGAGCCGCGGTCGGCCACTGACCGCCCATTCCATTCGACAAACGTCTTTTGTTTCCCCCCCAGACCATGCCCAACGAACAAGACATCTACGAAGAACACGTCTTGGACCACTACGAGGATCCTTACCACCGAGGCGAGCTGGTGACGGCCACCCATGCGGATGAAGGAAAAAATCCGCTCTGCGGTGATGTGGTCCAGGTGATGCTGCGTTTAGGGCGTGACGGAAAGATCGAAGAGGCCTGGTTTGACGGCGAGGGCTGCGTGATCAGCCAAGCGTCGGCGTCGATGTTGATCGAAGCGATCGAAGGAAAAACGGTGGAAGAGGCCAAGGAGTTCACGGCCAATCAGATGCTGGAACTGTTCGGCCCGCAATTGACTCCCAACCGCCAGAAGTGCTGTTTGTTGTCGTGGCGTGTGTTGCAATCGGCACTGCACGCCCCGCTCGAAGACGCTGACGATGATGACGCCGGGCCCAGCTTTGGTGGGCCAAGTTTAAGTGAAGAGAGCTGAAGATGCCGCTTGACCCCCTTTCGATCCGCGCCGATTTTCCGATCTTAAAGCGGCAATCCTCCAGCGGCGCGCCGCTGGCGTTTCTCGACAATGCCGCCAGTGCCCAGCGTCCACAAGTCGTGATCGATGCGATCAGCGATTGTTACCAGCGTTATTACGCCAACGTGCATCGCGGCATCCACACGCTCAGCGAAGAATCAACGGCGGCCTACGAGGCGGCACGAGAAACGACGCGCCAATTCGTCGCGGCGCGGTCGCAGTCGGAAATCGTGTTCGCCGCCGGAACGACCGCCGCGATCAACACCGTCGCCCATTCCTGGGGCGGCAACCATCTGTCGGCTGGTGACGTCGTGCTGCTGACGATCGCCGAGCATCACGCCAACATCGTGCCCTGGCACCAGCTGGCCGAGCGGACGGGTTGCCGCGTCGAATTCCTTCCGCTCGGTGAAGATTTCACCATCGACGATGCGGTCGTCCAGGACAAACTTCAGACACTGCAGCCGAAACTGTTCTCGTTTGCTTCTTCCAGCAACGTCTTGGGCACCAACTTTCCCGTTGCCCGTTGGACCAGCATGGCTCATGCCGCCGGTGCAACGGTGCTCGTCGATGCCGCCCAGGGGGCGCCCCACCAAGCGATCGACGTGCAGCAATGGGACGCCGACTTCGTCGTCTTTAGTGGTCACAAGATCTGTGGCCCGACCGGGATCGGAGTGCTGTATGGCAAAGAAGCTCTGTTGGACGCGATGCCGCCGTTTCTCGGCGGTGGCGGCATGATCGATCGCGTCACGACCGAAGGGTTTAGCCCGACGGGATTGCCGGAAAAATTTGAGGCGGGAACGCCGCCGATCACCGAAGCGATCGGGTTGGCCGCCGCGATGCGTTACCTGCAATCGGTGGGACTGGAGGCGATCGAGGCTCACGAGCACCTGCTCTGTCAGGCCGCCGACACGGCGCTGCGAAACATCGAAGGCGTGGAGATCCTGGGACCGACGCCCGACAAGAAGGGCGGCATCGTCAGCTTCACGCTCGATGGTGTTCACGCGCATGACATCGCCCAGTGGCTCGATACCCGCGGTGTCGCGGTCCGGGCGGGGCATCATTGTGCGATGCCGTTGCACGAATCGCTCGGCAAATCCGCATCGGCCCGCGCCAGTTTTTATCTGTACAACACGTTGGAAGAAGTGGACCGACTGGTCGAGGCGGTCAAAGAAACGCGTGACAAATTCGCCCGTGGCGGCCGACGCCGACGAAGGCGAAGCCCGTCGCCGGCATGAGCCGATCTCACCGTTCTCGCTCGGCGCGACATGGAATCACGCCGCCGCCGCTTTCGGCTTCGTCATCAACGAGACCACGATCAGCGTGACAAACGCCAGCGGAATCGTGACGATGCCCGGTTGGCTGAACGGGGCGTAGGCCAGTTCCGGATCCCAGCCATACACGCTCTTGTACGTGTCGCTGGACAACAGGATCCAACCGAGTGAGCTGATCATGCCGACCAGCACACTGGCCACGATGCCTTCCTTGGTGGTCGCTTTCCAGAACAGCAGCATCACCAGGGCGGGCAAGTTGGCGCTGGCGGCGACGCTGAAGGCCCAGCCGACCAGGTAGCCGACGTTCATTTCCTTGAACAAGATCCCCAGCACGATCGCGATCGCGCCGACGACGACCGCGGCGATCTTTGCGACACGCACCTTCTTGGCTTCGGACAATTGCATGCCGACCACGCCGACCAGGATGTCGTGGGCGACCGCGCCACTGCTGGCCAGGATCAATCCGCTGACGGTCCCCAGCACGGTGGTGAACGCGATCGCAGAAATGATCGCGAACAACCAGGTGCTGATGCTGCGTGCCAACAACGGAGCGGCCATGTTGCTGTCGGTCAAATCCATCGAGCCGCTGGTCATCGCGCCGAGTCCCAGGTACAGCGTCAGCACGTAGAAAAAACCGATGCTGGCGATCCCGACGATCGTACTCTTGCGGGCCGCCGCGCCGTCTTTGACGGTGTAGTAGCGGATCAGGATGTGGGGCAGTGATGCGGTGCCGCAAAACAAGGCCAGCATCAGCGAAAGAAAGTTCAGCTTGCCGCCGGGCTCGTCGCTTCGAATGCCGGCGAACTTGGGGTGTTCGCCGGGGCGAAGGACTTCGTTGCCGGGCGTCAGTTTTTGAAAGTAGACCGTCGATTTGGTTTCATCGTCATGCTCGACCGTCATGTTACGCCATAGCACGACTTCGCTTTCACCGAGCGTGTTGAAGAAACTGACCGGACCCAGCGGCCCCGTTTCCGATTGGCCGTCGGGTAATTTGGTGAGCGTTCCGACGGGCTTGAGTTCTTTTTGTGTCGCGTCGCGGCCCAATGGCGCGCCGTCGATCATCGCTCCGTCGGACGTCCGCCGGATCGCTTGTGCCTGCCGCAAAACGACCTGGTCTTCGCCCGCCGGTTGGACATGAAAAACGTCAAAGCCGACATCATCGCTGCGCGAGAAACGGACCAGGTCGTCGTGTTCCTGCCAACCATCGGTGGCCGGTAAAACGCTGCGCCCGGCGATCTCGGATTGGTTCAAGTCGGCCACCGGAATCGGACCGATCGTTTCAAAGGCATCGGGCTGGGCCACGAAGCCGCGGCCGAGCAGCAACACGACCAGGACGGCGCTGAACACGACCAACAGCGACCCTTTGAGAAACTGCACCCAGGTCGTCGACACCATGCCTGCGGTGACGACGATCGTGATCACCACGATCCCGACCAGCACGACGCCCACCCAGTGCGGGAAACCCAGCAGCGGTTGGATCAGCGATCCGGCGCCGACCATTTGGGGAATCAGATAAAATACGCTGACCACCAGCGTGCTCGCTCCGGCGGCGGCCTTGATGCCACGTGAGTCAAATTTCGCATCCAACGCGTCGGCAAACGTGAATCGCCCCAGCCGTTTCATCGGTTCGGCGATCACGAACAAGGCCACGATCCAGCCGGCCAGAAAACCGATCGAATACAAGAACCCGTCGTAGCCGTAGGAGGCGATCATCCCGCAGATGCCCAGGAAGGACGCTGCGGACAAATAATCGCCGGCAAACGCGATCCCATTGACCGCCCACGGGATCTGACCATGCGCGGCAAAATAGCCCGCCGACGATTTCGCTTTTCGCCCCAAGAAAAAACTCAGGCCGACCGTCGCACCGACAAACGTAAAGAAGACAAAAACGGCAATCCAGGAAGGGTCGTAAATCACGCCAGGTCCCCCCGCGGTTCGTCGCCGGTCGTCGCGGCTGGCGAGGCCGAACCGTTCGAGGATTTATCCAGCGGTTCCGACTTGCAAAGCATTCCATACAGCAATGCCATCACCAAGGCGCCGACGATCAAGCCGAAGCCATACACGATGGCCAAGTTCAATCCGGCCAGAACGGGACGCTCCATCACGTCCGCCGCAAACGCGCTGAGTAACACGAAACCCAGGTACAGCACCAAGTAAACAGCGAACAGCCAGAGCCCCAGGCGGGCGTTGGAGCGTTGTGTGTCCGTAAGCGACGACATCGAGACCTCGGGAAAAAAATATCAATTCACGACCAGCGGCGAAGTATAGAGCAACTCACCCCGCCAATGTGTCCCGAGCGAACGTTTTGAGTTTCAGGTTTCAGGTTTCAGGTTTTCCGTCTTGGGAGTCATGCCCGCCATTTTCCTGTCACCCATTTTCTTGTCTGGTTCTTTCCTTTCCAACGTCCATTCTTTTGCCCACTCCCAACTCAAACCCTGATGTCGACTTGCAGACCGTCGTAGGCCATGTCGATTCCCTCGGGCAGCCAGTCGCAGGTTTTGTGGTAGTCGAGTTGATGGCCGGTGTGAGTCAGCAGCGTGCGTTCGGCACCCACCGCACGGGCCACATCGATGGCTTCCTGCAAATTAAAATGAGTCGGATGGGGTTCCATCCGAAGGGCGCCGACGACGAGGGTTTTCACGCCCTGGAGTCGTTCCAGGGAGGTCGGCGGGATGAAGTTGGTGTCGGTGCAGTAGGCGAAATCCCCGATGCGAAATCCGAGCACATTAAAATGCGGGCCGTGCTTCATCGGGATTGGAATGAATGTCGTCCCCAAGACGTCAAACGGCGCCTCGTCGATGCGAGTGAACTCCAGCTTCGGAGTCGCTCCCGGGTGCGTGTCTTCTCGATCGGCAAAGGCGTAGGCGTAGGCCCGGCGGATGTTCGATTCGACCGTCTCGTTACAGAACAACGGAACCGCATGGCCGAGCCGGAACGGGATCAAACGCAGGTCGTCGAGTCCGAAAATATGGTCGGCGTGCTCGTGGGTGTAGACGACCGCGTGGACCAGCCGGATCCGTTCGCGAATCAGCTGGACCCTCAGATCCGGAGGGGTGTCGATCAGCACCGTGCCACCGGGCAGCCGGACCGTGATCGCGCAGCGGGTTCGATTGTTCCGCGGATCGCTGCTTTGACAAACCTTGCAATCGCATCCGATCGCCGGGACGCCGACGCTGGTCCCGGTACCCAGGAACGTGACCAGGCCTTGGTGGGGACCGCTGGATTCGGGGACAAACGGCATGGATGCGGATCAAATCGGGGGCGGATCGGGCGGGGGACAACAGACAGCGAGCCGGCATCCTACGACAGCGGTGATGACGATGCGAGAGGCGGGAAACGCCGCGATGCCGTTCAAATCGGCTGGTCGACGCCCCCGCGGTGAGGCCGGCAGCGGGCCGGTCAGTGGCTGTATCCGACGTCTGTTCAGGCTCCGGTTTGCTCGCAACGCCTGTTTGGGCTTGCAGAGATCGTCCGCCCTGACATACTTACCCGCTTCGCCGTAAACGTATCGGCGTGCCAAACGCACCCCAAATGAGAATTTTGGTGGCGTTTGAGGGAACAAAACACAAGAAATTAACGACGTCAGGGTGATCCGCAATGGCGGAAGTGGTACAGGTCCAGAAACGTGATGGCAGCCTAGGAACGGCAGCGTCACGCCGGTTACGAAAGACGGGCTCCGTCCCGGCCGTTTTGTACGGGCACAAGCAAGAGAACCAGCATCTCGCGATCTCGCAAAAGACCGTCGAGTCGATCTTGCGACATCACAGCAGGATCGTCGAGCTGCAAGGCGATGTGGTCGAGACCGCGATGGTCAGCGATCTGCAATTCGATCCGCTGGGGATCGAGGTGTTGCACATCGACCTGCAGCGAGTCGACATGAACGAAAAGGTCACCGTGACGGTGCCGATTCGATTCAAAGGCGAGCCGATCGGTGGCAAGCAAGGCGGGATCGTGATCGAAAACGCTCACGAGGTCGAAGTCGAGTGCCCCGTGGTGGCGATCCCCGACTTTGTCGAATTGAACGTCACTAGCGTCGGCTTGGGCGAACACCGCTCGGCGTCGGACGTCAAGCTGCCGGAAAATGTCGTCTTGGTCACCCCCGGCGAAACCGTGGTTTACCACGTCGAAAAAGTGAAGGGTGAGGAAGTCGACGAGACCGAGGAAGAGGGCGAAGAAGCGTAGTCTGCGGACTCAGCGACAAGGCCAACCGGCCTTGGGCCCTTCGACAGTGCGATGAAGCTAATCGTTGGACTGGGGAACCCCGGTCGAAAATACGAACAGACACGACACAATGTCGGTTTCATCGTGGCCGAAAAGGTTGCCGTCCTGACCCGCGCCGGAACGCCAAAGATTAAATTCGAAGGCGAACTGGCAGAGTCTTCGATCGGCGGGGAGAAAGTCGTGATTCTTTGTCCCCACACGTACATGAATGCGAGTGGACAAAGTGTCCGCAAAGCGTTCGACTTTTATAAGTTGGAGTTGAGCGATATCCTGGTCGTCTGTGATGATTTGAATCTCGACAGCGGCCGGTTAAGGATCAGGCCATCGGGCAGTGCCGGTGGCCAAAACGGGATAAAGGATATCATCCGGCATCTCGGTTCGGAGTCGTTTCCGCGGCTTCGCGTCGGCATCGGACGGCCTCCGGCAGGTTGGACGGTGACCGATTATGTCTTGGGGAAATTCTCCAAGAGCGAAAGCGAGACATTCGAAGCGGCGACAACCCGCGCGGCACACGCCGTGATCAGCTTTGTCACCGATGGAGTGGATCGCACGATGAGTCAGTTCAACGGTGACCCGGCGGCTGACTCGAAACCGAAACAAAACAAAAAGTCCGATCGGTCCCAAAGCGATCCGCGATCCGTCGGCCAGCAGCAACCCTAATTCAAGTCATCGTCCCCGTTTCATAGCACCGCCTGCCCGATCGCGTTTCGCAATTCGGGCCGGAGCCAACCGTAGCAAGTAGAAAAGTAGAACAGTCGTGGCCAAAAACACTTACGAAACACTCTGCATCCTCGACAGCAACCACTACGCCCGCGACCCCGGCGGAGTGAGCAAGCAAATCGAAGATCTGATCACCGAAGCCGGCGGAAAAGTCGAAGTCAATCGTTTGTGGATGGAGCAAAAGCTCGCCTATCCGATCGACGGCCACCAAAAGGGCACCTACTGGTTGACCTACTTCGAAATGGAAGGCAGCGAAGTTCCCAAGCTGGATCGTGCTTTCCACCTGTGCGAGCCCGTGCTGCGTCAAATGACCCTGAAACTGGATCCCCGATTGGTCGAGCCGATCCTGGCCAACGCCCGCGGTGCGACGCCCGTCGTCAGCAAGGACGCCGCCGCCGAAGCCGACGATTCCGGCGAAGCGAGCACCGACAGCGACAGCGACTCGGATTCCTGATCGAGCTTTCCTGAGCGGGCTTTCCCGATCGGGGCCTCCCCTGTCAGGCGGTTGGTCCCTGGCCAGTGGCCGCGGTTTGCCTACAATGAATCCCACGGCGACGCAGCCGTTTGACCTCCTTTCACTTTCCCAGCAACTCACAGGACAACGATGGCCAGCTACAACCGCGTCATTCTGGTTGGGAATTTGACGCGTGATATCGAATTGCGTTACATCCCCAGCGGTCAAGCCGTTTCGGACGTGACCGTCGCGGTGAACGATCGCCGCAAGACCGCCAACGGTGAATGGGTCGATGAACCCACGTTCGTCGATGTCACCTTGTGGGGGCGAAACGCCGAAGTGGCCAGCGAGTTCCTGTCCAAGGGATCGCCGGTGCTGATCGAAGGCCGCTTGAAACTCGATCGCTGGGAAACCGACGGTCAGAAACGAAGCAAGTTGCGTGTGATCTGCGAGAAAATGCAGATGCTCGGCGGGCGTTCCGGCGGATCCGAACAACGCGGCGACCAACGTCCTGCCCAACGGTCCGGCGGACAGACCGCTGAAAACCAAGTCAGCTACGATGCGCAATCCGTGGAAGACTATTCCGCCGATTCGGGGGCACGCGATGCCCAGCCGACCGGGAAGGGTGCCGGTTACGAAGACCCCAATATTCCGTTTTAAACAAAACAACAGTATCGTAGACGTCCCCGGGCATTGACGCCCCGGTTCGTCCTCTTTTGTCAACAACCACCCACTTAAACAATCGCCAGAGCACAACGATGTCACGCAACGGCCGAACCATTAAACGACCCTACAAACGATTGCCCAAAGGCGAACACGGTGGGATCCAGCTCCTGTTGATTCACAACGTCGAACACCTCGGCAAGCAAGGCGACATTGTCGAAGTCAAAGCCGGCTACGCACGCAACTACCTGTTGCCCCACGGCATGGCGACGATCGCGACCGATCACCACAAGCGAATGGTCGAAAAGCACCGCGAAAAATTGCGTGCGATCGAACTGGAAAAACTCAAGAGCTACCGCGATCTGGCGGACGAACTCGGCAAGCAATCGATCACGATCGAAGCCAACGCCAACGACGAAGGCCACCTGTACGGCAGCGTCGGACCGCACGAGATCACCGCGGCACTCAAAGAAGCCGGCTTCAGCCTGGCCAACGACCAGATCCGCTTGGACGGTCCGCTGCGTGAACTCGGTCTGTACACCGTTCGCGTCTACTTGCACAGCGAAGTCGAAGCGAGCCTGAAGGTTTGGGTCGTGCCCACCGCCGCCGAAGACGCCGCGGTTTCCTGATCCCAGCCAAAGCGAGACGAAGGTCGTCAAGGCCTTCGTCCGACGGCACCCAACCATCGCCGCCCACACCCGGCGGCCGATGCCACGACGTAGATTCCTCAATCGGGGCTGTGGCGGAACTGGCAGACGCGCTGGATTTAGGTTCCAGTTTCTTCGGAAGTGCAGGTTCGACTCCTGTCAGCCCTATCGTGACTCAAATCGATTGAACGCGACCCCGAGGCGGTGCCGTGGTCACCAGCACGTAGCGTTAGCCAGCGGCGCGTGTCTGTCGTCGCTCCATCGCCTTCAAGCGCCGCTCGCGCACGCTTCCCGCTGACATGCACCCAGCACGAGGCGTTAGCCAGTGGCGCGTGTCTGTCGTCGACCCAGCGTCTTCACGCGACGCTCGCTCACGCTTCCCGCTGGTATTCAAGCGCTGCTATCACACGCACCCACCCTGGATACCCCGGTGCCTCAAGTTGCGTCGGAACTGCCTATCAGCAAAAATGCCGCGAGTGTTTTCACCGCGCGATGCGTACACGGTGGCGACCCGTCGTAATTGACTGACGAAACTTGTCTCGTCTTCCACGTCCTCTCTGAGGCAATACGATCCTGCGATGCGTCCACCTGGCGGAGAACTGACGTTTTACACGGCGCTGGGGATGCTTTACGGAATTGGCGCAACAATCGCGGGATTTGTGTTCGCGTTGCCAGGCTACTTTGCCTTTGCCGCCGTCATTGGCCTGCCATCGCTCGGCGTCTGGTTCGAGCAGCGATGGGCTGGCCTGTTGCTTGCTGTCGTTATCGCCTTTTCCATTCCTCTCGCGTTGATGGCGTTGGTCTTTCTCGATGTCACGCTGGCCGAACGCGCAGTGCGGATACTTCGGATTGTCATCGGCTGCCACTTCGCGTTTGTTGCGTATCAATGGTCCCAAGATGACTAGCCGTCTCGCGCGAGCGTACGGGCCTCATCGTAAGCAGGTCGTCCCGGGGCCGAAGTGTCCCACCCCACGGCACCTGATTCGGGGCTGATCGAGTTGGCGGATAACACTTTGTTTGTTGGCAAAAGAGAGCGTCAGCGAGTGCAGGATCCCGGAGGGATGCCAGCGAGTAGCCGGAGGTCAGCGCAGCGCCACTTCCGGGATGCAGTTCACGGATTCCCGTCGACCCCGGACGGGGTCGCAGCGAATCATGCCGCCGACGGTGCCGCAGTCCGCGTTTCCAGAAGAGCTGATCGTGATGCCTGCCCACTCTGGGCGGCCGGTCGGGTCCGAGGGCTCGGACGTGATTTGCTTCGACACCCTCCGGGGTCGCGTCGTGCGGGGGACCGGATGTCCGGAGGTGGCGCTGCGCTGACCTCCGGCTACTGGCTTCGACCCCGCCGGGGTCATGCCAGCCACTGCGTCGCTGGAGTTGTGAGCGGAACGGCGCGAGCCCAAGAACGCTAAATCGACAAGTTTTAACCAGGGCAGGCCCGTAGGCCCCGCGCCAAACGGCTGACGACTCAGCAACGTCGAACGCGTCGTCGCGCGGCCAGGGTGGCGTGATGGCGAACCTGACGGAGCGAACTTAACTGACGCGCGAACATCGCGACCTGATCCTGAAGTACGGCTACGTATCAGGCCGCCTGGAGGCATTGCTGCGTCGCTGGCCGAAGAATCAAGTGATTCGCCGAGTGGGAATGACTGGGGTAGAGCTGCAGTGGCTAATCGGAGCCCTGAGCCATTCGCGCGTCAAAGGCAAAGCAGGTTCCGATGTTGAAGCGGTCGCTAACCTGTGCAACCATCTGGAGTACGCCCAGCGCACCGGCGACGGAGATCTGGGCATCCTCTGGTAAACAGGCGAGCCCCAGCCTGGTTCAGCGCCACGGGCAGATAGAACGCTTACACTCGGCGACCCTCTGAGCACCGAGTGTGGAAGCTACCTTTTCGACTACCAGAACTGGCGGATCCGAGTGCGCAAAAACCAGATCGAGCGAGTGGCGGATGCGAAGTCGACATGACAAAGTCCGAGGTCGCTCGTCTGTTCTGCTCTTGCGCGTGCGGCGTTGCGTCCCACTGCGTTTTCGACTGAGACCACAACTGCCTTAGGTATTCCCGACTTGTGCGAGTTAGCGGTATGTCGATTCCGCTTCGGCCGATGTAACTTCGGCGAGTTTGGGGCGGTTCAAATTGCATTCGGTGTTGTTGCCCTAGCTCGCTAATCAATTCTGCATTTGCACCATCTGCTAGCGACATCCCCGCGGACTCAAGCCGGCGATAAATCGCGCGCCGAGTTGCCTCGGGGGTAGTATCGCCCGGGCCATGGTTTATGAGCGTCTAGAGCGAAAGCAAAGTGCCCCGGTCATCACTGCCAGGAATCCTAGTGACGAGGGTTCGGGCACGGCGGTTATCTGTCAAGATTTCAGCTTCGATCGCAATGCGGCGTTTGTACTCCTCGGTAAATCGCCGGCGGTCCGCCTTCTCGATTACCTCAGGAAACATTTGCCAAGATAGGGATCAACTGCTGATACCGGCGACAAGGGCACACAATTGTAGGAACCCTGTCGACCTATTCGATGAACTCCAGCCACAAGAATAAAAGGTCCTTCGCAAACGCAATAAAAGTGGTGCTACCCACCGGATTACGTTTTCCGCCTGGATTCATTCGCCACTTGGAGACGACGGGACAACACTTCGTTTGTTTGCACAAGAGAGCGTCATCGAGCCCGGTATCCCGGAGGGATGCCAGCGAGTAGCCGGAGGTCAGCGCAGCGCCACTTCCGGGATGCAGTTCACGGATTCCCGTCGACCCCGGACGGGCAACGCTGTGAAGCATTGATTCCCTGCGTTTGACGAGGTGTTAGCGGCAGGGCGCAAGCCTGGACCGCTAAAACGTTGGTGTTGACACTCTGTTCGGTTTGCGCGACTTCGCTTCCTTTTGATTTCGTCACCGCTCGGCCTCGCTTCAGCCGAGACAGGATGGGTCGTGAGGAGCCTGGACGGACGAAAGACTGCAAATTGAAAATTGAAAATTGAAAATTTGCAATTGGAAGTTTTCATTTTGCAATTTTCAATATCTTGCTCCGTGTCCTGCAACGGGGAAACGGGCGCCAGACATTTCAGGAATGAAACCCGCGCAAGGGACTAAGATCGCCAACCCCGAACTTTTTGCAGCCCAGCGCAAGCCCTCCGGTCCCTCATCGTTCCCGAAACACCGGAGTGCTGGCGCCCTGCCGCTCGCAGATCGGTATCCGCTTGATCGGATGGGCCGACCATTGCTGCGAGTCGTCGTGTTCAGCTCCGTTGTGATTGCCGGTGTGCTGGTGCCACGAGTTGGCTCATCGAGACGTGGGGCGATTGGTGATCCAGAGCGATTGGTAGGGCGCCACATTCAGCACGGCGTTTTGATCGTCGAAACGGGCTCCCGAAATGGCGTCGTGCCAGGCGTCCATCGCGATCAGGTTTAGATCGGATAGTC
>NZ_JBFHKV010000040.1:0-17542 GCF_041595215.1 Stieleria sp.
GCGTTGATCCACCAGGCCATCGATTCGCCGCCCGATGGAACCGTGCGGATCAGTTGCGGTGAAACGACGACGACGGAGGAGTTGGGATGTTTGTTCAACGCGTTGGCCGAGCTGTGTCGGTGATGTTGGCGGAGCTGTGTCGGTGATGCTGTGCATCACATTCCGGCGTTCTCCCATCACCGCCGGCCTGGGTCGGCAGAAGAAGGCGGGCTGAAAAAAACCAGCGTAAACAACGAGACAAGAAAATAAAATGACAGGAAAATAGTTACTCCTCGCTAATCACCACGAACCCCGACTGCGGAAATTCAGTTCCGCTCGACAGATTCTGAGACGTCCCTGAGACCGATCGGCGTTGTTCGTCGCGATGCGATGGACAAGAAGGTTGGTCAAAAAATTGGTTGGTCAAAAAATAAGAATAGCGGCACTGCACACGTGTACGAGTGAATCAATGAGAATCAACCACATAGGCCGTGCGGAACCTCAGTGGTCGATTCACTGTCGCGTTGGGGTTCCCGACGGATACCTCCGCCTCCCCCTGACGGAACTCTTCATTTTCTGACCACCAAATTTTTTGACCGATTTCTCGTCGTCCAACGGGCGTGATGAATGAAATAGGGTGGCGTTCAGCGAGAATTGTCGGAAAAAAGCATCGAAGTGTCTGACCAAACCGGCACCGGATCCGGGTCATTTTCTTGTCACCCATTTTCCTGTCGAACCACTTCCAGACCGCCGGGATCTGATTCACTCGCCGAAGACGACGGCCTGATACAGGTGGAAGGTTCCTTTGCCGTCCAGTCCGATCCGGATGTACTGCCCCTTCGTGCCTGCGGGGAAATCGATCATCCACTCGCCCTTGAGTTTGTCGGCTTTCCAAACCTGTTCGTACGACTGGCCATCCATGCTGACCCAGACCGTCAGCCCTTCGGCTCGGGAGTAGAACTGCTGGGACAATCGGTTTCGCAGCAACAGGTGTTTGAGCGTCGCGGGTTCCTTCAGCCGAATGGTGACGTATGGCGACTGCACGTCGTGGTCGCTGTGGAAGGCGAAATCGAATCCCTCGCGGCCGACGGGAGTCAACAACAGGTGGGGGTCGGAGTTCCAAGTGCCGTTGCCGAAATTCTGTCCCAGCTTGATCGCCGCATCATGAGAGATTTCCGACACGCCGTTGTGCGACCGCAGTTTCGGCTCGGTGCGGTACTTGGCACTCGTCCATCCGCCCCGCTGTGACACCTTGCTGATCGCGCGTTGCGAGGACAGGTAAGCGAGCAGGTCCAACACTTGGATCGGCGCGATTTGTTTGACCAATCCTTCGGGCATCGAGCTGGCCTTCATCGGTTTTTCGATTTCGATGTCGTCCAGGGGGATATCGACCTGTTTGCCGTTGGCGATCCCCAGCGAAAGGGTGTCATCGGTTTTTGCGATCACGAATCCGTTGAAGGTATCGCCGTCGACGGTCAGGATATTGACCGTCTCGTAGCCTTTGCTGATCTCGGCATTGGGCATCACGATCGAGCGGATGATTTTTTCTTTGTCGAACCGCGATCCGATATCGGACAGGTCCGGTCCGAACTTCTTGCCCAGGTCGCCGATCTGGTGACAGGCCGAGCAGACTTGTTTGAACACGTCTTCCCCGCGGCCGGCGTTTCCACCGCGCAGCCCGGCCAGGGTCTTGATGGCCGCGTTTCGGTCCGCTTCGGATGCATCGACGTCGTCGGCGATTTCAAGTGGAATGACGGCCGCGCCGCCTGGGCCGGCCATGCGTTGAAATCGCAAGAAGTAGTTCTTGGCTTGCTCGGAACTGTTCGCCAGAAAGTTGTCGGATTTTTGAGCTTCCGACCAGGCCGGCTCCAGCGCGTACAAGGTGTGTTCGAGCGTGTAATCGATCCAGTAGTCGACCGGATGATCGGTCACCGCCAACGCCAATTCGGTCGCGTCGGGGGTTTCCAGGAAGCTGATTCCACGCAGGGCTTCCAGTCGAACACGCGGGTGCGGATCGGAGGTTGCGGCTGCCAGATAGTCGTGGGCGGCATCGATCCGCAGCATTTCGTTGGTGACGGTATGGATGGCCGCGGCGCGGGCTCGATAGTCGTCCGATGCCAAGACGCGGTCGATCAAATCCGTGTCGACGCTTCGAAAGCTCTCTTGAATCCACATCGCTTCGCACAGCCGTCGCGGATCCTCCGTGTCGGCGATCCAGTTCGCGAGTGCTGCAAACACCTTGTCTTGCGGGCGGTCGCGCAAGACGCGTCGCACGCGATAGCGGGTGCGCAGTTCCGGCACCAACAGCTGATCAAGCAATTCCGCTTCGCTCAGTTCGGTCAAATCGACGATCGGTAACAGCGGTTTGTTCTTGTTGACCAGACGATAGACACGGCCGTGCGTGTGGTCTCGGTTGGGGTCCCGTTGCGAGTACTGCATGTGACCGATCAACGCGTTGCACCAGTCGCCGAACCAAACCGCTCCATCGGGTCCGATTTTGGGATCGACGGGGCGAAAGATCATGTCGGTTGAGGCCAGCAGGTCGGCGACCCGTTCGCCCTCGTAGCCCGCGCCGTCGCTCTCGTAACGAAGATTGAATCGCGGCATGCCGTGCATGTTGATCACGCAGGCATAAATGAATTGTCCCTGCATCTCGTCGGGCAGATGTCGTGACAACAGGAACTCGTTGCCGACCGCCGGACGCATGCCCTCGTTATCAAAGACCGGTCGCAGCGTCTTGCGGGTGTCGACCTCTTTGCCGGCCAAGGGGGCGATCCAATGTTGTTTCGCGTTCGTCCCGTCGCCGACGATCCCGTTGCCCCACTCGTCAAAGACCAGGCACCAGGGATTGCCGTAGCCCGGTGTGCGATAGTGGAGGACGCGTTGCGAGATCGGATCGAACACGTAGGCACCGGCGGTGCTTTTGTTGCGGAACGGGCCCCAGGGCGTTTCCAGCGTGGTCGATAACGAGACGCCTTCGAGCATGTGCAGCTGGCCGCCGTGAGAAAACTCCCAGGCGCCCATGGTGTGGTGCGTGTCGTCGGTGGCGATGCCGTCGATCAATTGAATCACTTCATCGGCCTGGTCATCACCGTCGTTGTCCTTGAGAAACAGGATCCGCGGTTCGTCCACCACCAGAACGCCGCCGTCATAGAACTCGAATCCGGTCGGGCAGATCAGTTTGTCGTAGAACGTTTTGCAGACGTCGGCTTTGCCATCGCCGTCGGTGTCTTCGAAGATCAACAGCCGGTCGTTCGGCGGCGCCGCGCCGGGTTGCCATTGCGGGTAGTTGGCCATGCACGAGACCCACAAGCGGCCCTTGGCGTCGAAGGCGATTTGATTGGGATTGGCCAGCTCGGGGAATTCACGTTCGGACGCGAATAGTTGGACTTCCATCCCGTCCGGGACCGTCATCATGTCGATCGATTCTTCGGGCGTCGGATAAACGAGTTCCTGCGGTTCTCGCATCTTGCGAAAGTTCTCGTCTCGCGTTCCGAACATCGTCTCGGGGATGACGACCTCACCGGTGCCGGAATCGTCTGGCCGGTCGGCGACGGGGTTGCCCTGGGCCAGATCCCAAATGTACTGATCTCGTACCGCGACCATCTCTCGAATCTTGCGGTATTCGCTCGGGAAGGTCTCGGTGTCCCAGGTGCGTCGACCGCCGTAAACGTACCAGCCGTTGAGCATCCGGTAGTCTTGCAGGTGCAGCCACGATTTGTCGTTGACCCACTTTTGCACCAATTGGAACCGGTCGTCATCAAACGATTGCGAATCACTGAACTGCGAATCACGGAACAGCGCGCGATCGAGCAATTGCGACACCCAACGGTCACCGCGTTCGTTCAGATGCAGCCCGTTGATCGTGTATTGGGTTCCCGGTTCGGCATCAAAGGCCGCTTTGGATTCGCTGAACAGGTCGATAAACGGCAGGTTTTCTTCGGCAGCGAGTTTCTCGATGGCGTCGCGGTAGATCTTCAGCGCCGCGTTCCGCTCGCCGGCATCGGGATGCAGGGGATGGCCGGTGGATTCAAACGCGATCGGGCTGATGAGCACGAATTGTGCTTTGCCGCCGGAATACGTCGCGTTCATCTGGGCCAAGTAGTCGCGGTAGGCAGCGACAAAGGCGGCGACGGTCGCGTCGTCCGTGCCGGCGTAGGATTCGTTGGCGCCGAAGAAACACAGGTAGGCCTCGGGGCCGAAGACGGCCAGCGGGTCGTCGATCTTGGTGTAGCTGCCCGGTCGCTGGCGGTTGCCGACCTCATCGGCCGGCCAACAGAAATTACGGAACCGGATGTTTGTTCCCGCATGCCGCAATTGCAGTCGGGTTTCAAAGTTCCCGTACAGGTTCATCCGCTCGCCGAGCGAATTGCCGACCAGTGCCAGTTTGATTCCCTCGCGCAGCTGCAGTGCCGGGGCGTCTGCCGCTGCGATCGGGGACGCGGTAAACAGCGGGCATGCCGCCAGAAAGACAAAGAGCGATGCCGAGAGATAGCCGAGACGTCTCATGGGGGACCTGAGATAGGAAATCGGGGGCGGAAATCCGAGTCAAAAACCACACCTGACCGTCCGCCGGTGGGTACGGTGGGCTGAATCAGAACGACGAAGACGAACGCACTGGAGCGGTCAGTATAACCGGCCGCTGAAAAAAATCGTCACCCGAACGGGCTTGGTGATTCCGATCTCCCGGCCCGTGGATCGGAAATGCAGCCCGATCCGTCGACGTGATGGGCGGCTACCGATCACAGTTCACGCACGCTGAAAGTATCGCCCTGGCTGAAGTCGCCGGTTTCCAGTCCTCTCCTGAACCAGCGCAGCCGTTGTTCACTCGTTCCGTGAGTAAAGGATTCGGGGACCGCGTAACCTTGACTCTGCTTTTGCAAACGGTCGTCCCCGATCGCCGCTGCGGCGCGGAGTGCCTCCTCGACGTCGCCCGGTTCAATGATTTGCTTTGTCCTTTGGGTGTGATGCAACACGACACCGGCGTAGAAGTCCGCTTGCAGCTCCAGACGCACCGAGGCTTCGTTCGCTTCGGCTCTGCTTCGTGTGCGTCGGATCTGTTCGACATAGTCTGTTTTGCCGGTCAGGTTCTGGACGTGGTGGCCGACTTCGTGAGCGATCACGTAGGCTTGTGCGAAATCGCCAGGGGCGCCGAGCTGCCGATCCAACTGGACGAAAAATGACGTGTCCAAATAGACGCGTTCATCGGCTGGGCAATAGAACGGGCCGGTTGCCGCCGACGCACCGCCGCATGCCGAGGTGGTGTGTCCGGAAAACAATACCAGGATGGGTGGTCGATACCGCTGACCGCTTGCCGCGAACAATTCGGTCCAGACATCTTCGGTGTCTTTCAAGACAACCTTCGACAGTTCGCCTCGCTCAATTTCTTCACGAGGAAGCTGGTCCAGGGCTGCCGCGCCACCTCCGGGAACGGCGCCGCCTTGTTGTGCCGCCTGCTGTTGCTGCTGCAAAAACTGCTGCGGATTTCCACCCAGAAGCATGATCACCACGGCGACGACGATGACTCCGAGCCCGCCGCCCGCTGCAGCCACACGACCTCCCGATCCACGACGGTCTTCGACATTGGTGCTTCGTGCTCTACCTCTCCAACGCATGATGATCTCCTCGACGGGGGGACAGAACCTGAGATGGCCGGTTGGTCCGACGATTGGTCCGTCACCGGTCTATTCCTATCGTATGGTTGAGGCAATCATGAGATTGGCGACTCGAGCAGGATGCAGCAGGTATACTTCCCCCGGGCGACAGGCTGAACGTCGGATTGGGGTAACGTCGTTGGTCGACATCTTTCAACTTTCTGTGCAAGGAAACACTACCAACGATGGAGTCTCTTGAGGTTCCCAGTCATCAACACGAGCGGTCGCTTGAGCGTCGGGGGATCGGCAAGGCGCTCGTCGTCGGAATCCTTGCGGCGGGATTGCTGGCGGTTTCGCTGGTCGCCTTGACCGGCATTCAAGCAGGCAGGTCTCCGGCCGAGCGCGCCGCGACCAGTCTCGCGATGCCGATCGCGTTGATTTGGTTGCTGTTGTTCGCCGGTACGATCGCATGCTTCATCCGCAGACGTGTCCCGCTGGCGACCCTGTTTGCACTCGCCTGGTTGACTGTGGGGATTGTGTTCAATGGCTCGGTCGCCGGCCGATGCTTGCGTTCGCTGGAATATCCTGCGGCGTCCGATCCGGCAGCGAATCTGGAGTCGACGCTGGATGCGGTGGTCTTGCTCGGTGGCTACGCCGCCGACAATCGCTTCGAGGTGCCCCAGCTCGGCCACGACGGACAGCGGCTGTTGTTCGCCGCCCAGCTCTGGCATGCGGGCAAGACGAAAACGCTGATCAGCACCGGAACGGCAACCGGTGATGCCCGGGATCCGTCGCTGATCGGGCGTGAATTGTTGACGTCCATCGGTGTTCCCGACCACGTCATTTTTGAGGTGCCGGGTGTCAACACCGATGCGGAAATGGTGAATTTGAAAGCCTTTTTTGAGGATCCGCCGGATCAGTGGCTGCAGCTTGTCGGGGCGACGAGGGACCAATTCAGTGCGGGCCCTCAGGCGGGCGGCCCCTCGATCGGGCTGGTCACCTCTGCCGTCCATCTGTCCAGGGCCATGCGGTTGGCGGACAAGCGGGGGCTGAACTTCACCCCGCTGGGCTGTGATTTCAATGGGCGGCCGGCTGGCCGGTTCGAGTTCCGCGATTTGATCCCCTCTTCCGGCGCGGGGAGGACGTTTGCGGTCGCATTAAAGGAGCAACTGGCGCGAATTGTGGGAAGGTGAAAGGGGGGGGAGTAATGCCCGCAAAACTCGCGATCACGCGAGATTTCGATTGGGAATTCACTTGTCACACCCGTAGAATGAGGTAGCAACAAACCATTGGGGCCTCTCGCGAGGTGTCATGGAGCCGCTCAGTGAGCATTTTTGGCAGGTTTAGCCGGCGGAGCCCCGTCAGCACGGATTTTTTGATTCACCAGATTGACATGTTTTCGAGAAAAGAGCGGGCATTTGGCGATTTTTGAGTACTTCGGTGACATTCCTCGCCAACTTGCTCCCCCTTGGGGTGTGACAAGACCGTCCAGACGTAGTGACAGTATCTATTTCTGTGTGCGAATATCGGTCATACTCCCAGCCACTCGAAATTAGTAGCAAAACACGCTCCAGGACGGATCGAGTTCCAAACTGGTGGTGTGGGGGCGGTGAATGGCTGCAAGTCGACATTGTTGTTTTAGTAGACGAACGTTCCGGCAGGAACGAACGACACAGGACGACGATGTGGCAGGATGCCGAGTGGTCAGGACGTTGTTCGGTTCGCCAGCCTTGGGCAGGCGAGACGAGCAGCAAAAGAGAAAGGGGTGTGGTTGGACAACAACCAAAAGCGCCCAAGCATTTGTAATTTCACATTTCTTGCCCCGCGAATCGAATTCCCCCTACTGAAGTAAGTGGTAGTGTTCGCAGGGTAGAGAGAACCCAAACCCCTGGAATCAGAAAGGAGATTCTATGAGTAAGAATCTATTAGTTGTCGACGACCATTTGGTCATTCGGATGGGCCTGAAGGCGATGTTGGAAGGGACCGATTTGGTCGTTGCCGAAGAAGCCTGTAACGCGGCAGAAGCATTGGCGGCCGTGGAGCGATCGGTGCCGGATTGTGTGCTGATGGACATTCGCATGGACGGCGGCGATGGCCTGAACACGCTGGGACGATTGAAACTGGATCATCCCGATCTGCCGATCGTTCTTTATTCGGCTTATGACAATCCGACTTACATCGCCCGTGCGGTCGCCCTCGGGGCAGCCGGTTACGTGCTCAAATCGGCACCGCGTGACCGATTGATCGATGCTTTGAACACGGCTGCAAGCGGTGAATCGGCATGGACGCGCGAAGAATTGCGACGCGTCACCGGTGCCCTGGCGACGCCGCGATTGAGCCAAGAATTGGACGTTCCGTTGACGCATCGCGAAAGCGAAGTGCTTCGTCAGATGGCCCAAGGCTTGACCAATAAAGAAATCGCCAAGATGCTCGGCATCAGCTACGAAACGGTCAAGGAACACGTCCAGCACATCTTGCGCAAGATCGGCGTGACCGACCGTACGCAAGCAGCGGTTTGGGCCGTGCGAAAGAACTTGGTTTGACCCTGACGTCGAACCATTGAACCCAAAACGGCCGTCTCTGCCGATGCAAGACGGCCGTTTTTTTATTGGCGGTTTCGCCAGCGATGGCTGGCCGCACGGTACACCGTTTTGGCGCCCAGCTGTTGCGAGAGCTGATCGACGACTTGGTCGACCTTTCGTTCGGCTTGCTGTTGCCGGGGATCGTCGAACAAGGAAAGCTGCACCGGTCGGTCCGAGGCGACCAGCGATCCGAGTGACACCCCCAGCAGCCGCACCGCACGCGGCTCGCTGTGTCGCATTTGATCGAGCAACTCCGAGGCGATTTGGATCACGTCACCCGTCCGGTCGGTCGGTGATCCGGTGCTCCGTGATTTCGTGAACGTCTTGAAGTCTTCTCGACGGTATTTCAGCGTGATCGTGGCCGTCTTTTGTTTGCTGGTGCGCAACCGCATCGTCGTCTGTTCGCACAGGAAACAGAGCACGGCGTGCAGCAGTTCGGCATCGGTCTGGTCGTCTGTGAATGTTCGCTCGTGGCTGATTTGTTTGGCGTGGCGGTCCGGCACGACGGCACGGGCGTCGATGCCGTTGGCCAATTTCCAGAGATGGTCTCCCCAATCACCGAGATGGGACACCAAGAGCGTGGGATCGTAGCGGCGGATGTCGCGGATCGTTTTCAGTCCCAAGCGATGCAGCCGATGCCGCCCGACCGAGCCCACGCCCCAAAGCTTTTCAACCGGCAGCGGGTCCAGGAACGCCGTCAATTCCGACTCGCCGACGACGACAAACCCGTTCGGTTTATCCAGGTCGCTGGCAATCTTGGCGACGAATTTTCGTGGCGCGATGCCGACGCTGGCAGTCAGTTGCAGTTCGTCTTGAATCGCATCCTTGATCCGACGCCCGATCGTTTCGGCATCACCATGTAAACGCTCGGTGCCGGAAACATCTAGAAACGCTTCATCGAGTGACAACGGTTGGATGACCGGCGTGAACCGCCCAAAGATCTCACGAACCTGTCGACCGACGTCGACATAATGAGACATCCGGCCGCGGATGAAGACCGCATGCGGACAAAGTTCGGCGGCACGACGGCCCGGCATCGCGCTGTGGATGCCGTACTCGCGGGCTTCATAGCTGGCCGCTGCCACCACGCCGCGCCCCGTCTTGCTGCCCCCGACGACCACCGGTTGACCCTTCAGTTCCGGGTGATCGCGTTGTTCGATCGACGCGTAAAAGGCGTCCATGTCGATGTGCAAGATCATGGTGCGGAGGATCCATTGGAGGATGCCGAAGCATATCGGATTCGACCTCGCAGGATCGTGGTCTCGAGCCAGCGGTCGTCCCAGGCAAACATCAACGTCGACAACGGCTGGGGAGAGTCTCGCCAGGGAACGTCGGGCCGAATGACTAGCAAATCGGCGGAGCAACCGACGGCGACGCGACCGACATCGGTCCAACCCAAGGCATCGGCATTGCCCGCGGTGATTTGGTGCCAAGCCTGGGCCGCGGTCGGGATCCACGCCGAATCATCGACTCCACGCCCCGCGTTCATCGAAACCCGGACCGCCGTTTCAATCATCGCGCGGCCGACGCGAACCATGCTCCGCTCAAACCCGGCGCCGATGTCGCTGCCGAGTGTCAACGTGATTCCATGCGAAAGGTGCGAATGACGGTTCATCAGCCCGCTGCCGAGAAAGGAATTGGCCGTCGGACAATGGGCGATGGTGCCGCCTTGCCGTGCCAGACGCGTTTGTGACGCCGAATCGAGGTAGATGCCATGGCCGAAAATGCTGCGTCGCGTCGCCAGTCCGGCGGCGGCGTAGACGTCAAGATAGTCTCTGCCGCCAAAACGCTGGGCAACGGCGTCGCATTCGGCGAGCGTTTCCGCCAAATGGGTTTGAATGACGGCTCGGTGCGATGCCGCCAGTCTGCCGGCATGCTCCATCAGACGCTCGCTGCAGGAGAGTGCAAAGCGGGGTGTGACGGCGGCCGCCATCCGTTGGTCGGCCGGAAACTGTTCCAGCGTGCGAGCGACCTCGTCGGCCAACTGCTGCGGCGGACGCAATAGTTCCGGCGGCGCGTCCCGGTCCATCATCACTTGGCCGACCACGCCGCGAAATCCAATCTCACGAAATGCTTTCAAAGCGGCCATCGTGGCGTCATGGGCCACGGTCGCGTAGGCACAAACGCCCGTGGTTCCCACCGCCAGGCACTGCCGCGCCACCCGATCGATCATCGATTGAGCAAAATCGAGATCGTTCCAACGTTGTTCGGCGGGGAAAATCACTTCCTGCAGCCAGGGCAACAAACGCAATCCGGCCACACCGATGGCGTCAAATTGGGGCAGATGAAGGTGGGTGTCGATGAATCCGGGGCAAATCAGCGTCTCGGGATCACCGTGATCGACCCGGCTCGACACGTTTCCGAATTCGACGCCGACGATTCGGTCGTCGGAAATCTCGACGACTCCCGGTCGGATCGTGGCATGCCCGTCGGGCTGGGACTGCAGGATTTGGCCGCCAAGGGTGATCATCGTGACCGGATGGTTCAGTGAAATGGGACGATTGGGAGGTTTGATGCCGGGTGAATGTCTTTCCGGATCGGAATAGATTGCCAGGCTTGCCGAGACTTTGGGTTCGTTACTTGTTGTGGCAATCATGCCTGATAGACGGATTCGCTACCAGTATCGCGGTCAGTTTGACTGTAGGGGATGCAAGGGGCACGACGATCACCAGGGATGAGCGGAGGAAGCGCTCTTGGAGTTCCGTTCTGTTTGCCGTTGACCTATGTACGCCTAAAGGTGTTGCCCGTGCACCGTTTGAAAACCGTTGTCACCCCCGTCGCCGTCGGTCTCAGGCGAGCGATGAGTCTGAAGCTGGTCGCGGCGATTGCTGTTTCGACCGCTTGTGCCCAATCGCCACAACTTCCTCCACCCGGAGGTGTCACCGGCACCGCGCCATCCCGAATGCCCTCGATGGACGCCGAAGCCTACCAGCGGTATGTGCAGCGGTCGGTGCAGGGAGCGACCCACGGGGCTGCCAACTCGATGGTTCGGACGGTTGCCGCGACGACTCCGGCGACTTCGATCGGCGATTCCCCGCAGTTGCGCAAACTGGCCGTACCGGCCGCCCACGCCGACGCGATCGCGACGACGCTCAGTCTACGGTATCAAGATTTACCGGGCGTCACGATTTCTCCCGACCCGGCAAACAGCCAATTGGTGATCATGGCGCCGGCCAAGACCCAGGCGGTGATCGCATCGCAAGTCAAAACACTCGTCGCCGGCGCGGTTCGCCAAGCATCCTCGGTGACCGCCAGCCCCGTCAGCGTGCGACTGCAGAACATCTCCTGGCGCGAATTCGAACGCGACTTGAAGCAGGCCGCCGGACAAGATGTTCCGATGACGACCCGCAACAACGGCAACCAGGTGACGTTCCAAATGAACGTGCCGCCGATGCAGGGGACGTTGGTCGAAGTCGACCGCCGGCAAAACCAAGTCACCGTCCGGGCACCCGATCCCGCCATCCCCGGTTGGGAAAAAATGATTCGTGCCCTCGACCGAGTGCCCAATCGCTACGACGACGTCACCCAGGTGCACCGATTGCAACAAGCCGACATGGCACCGGTGCAACGCACCATGCGATTGCTCCGCGCACTCCGCGGCGATGGGATGTCCCCTTCCAACCCCGGTGTGTTTCGCAACGCGGTGATGCAAGCCGATCAGGGCAGTGCACCGGGTGCGGGTGACCAGGGCGGATTGCCCGCCGACGTTGAAGCCGCCGTCGAAGGGGCCGGTCCGCTGGGTGATGTGCAAATCGAATACGTACCCGAACTGGGCCAGATCATCGTCAAGGGTGCGACCCGAGACGTTCAACGCGTGATGGAATTGATCAAGGAGATCGAATCCAAAGCCCAACTGACCCAACCCGATTCGAAGGTCGTTGCCCTTCAGCATGCCGATGCCAACGCGGTGGCCGAGTTGCTCACGCAGCTTTACGACGACGTGTTGTCGACGCGCCAAGGCGACGTCAGCATCACTTCGCTGGACAGCCCCAATGCATTGTTGTTGATCGGTCGCGCCGAAGCGATCGCGTCGCTGGAAGACTTGATCAAGAAGATCGACCAGCCGGTGGAAGAAGCCAGCCGCCTGCGTGTGTTCCGGCTTCAGAACGCCTCGGCCGTGGATGCCCAGGATGCGATTTTGACCTTCTTCAGCAATCGTCCCGGGATCGAAGAAGACGTTCGCAACGGCTTGGGACCGCGTGTTCGAATCTCGGCCGACTATCGAACCAATTCGCTGATCGTCAGCGCCGCGCCGCGTGACATGACCGAGGTGACTCGGTTGATCAATGAACTCGATGTCGAAAAGACTCCGGCGACCAGTGAGTTGCGAGTCTTTCAGCTCAACAACGCCGTTGCCGAAGACTTGGCCACCACGCTTCAAGACGCCTTTGCGGCCGGCGAAGTCGCCACCGCCGGCGACGCCACCGCCCCGTCGACCTCGCTCTCGATTCTGACGGTCGATAGCGACGAGCGACGGATGGTGGAATCCGGCATCTTGGCCGGAGCCACGATCACCGCGGAAACGAATTCGAATTCGATCGTCGTTCGCGCCCCTTCCTCGAGTATGCCGTTGATCGCGGAACTGATCCGTCAATTGGACAAAGCCCCCGGCATCGACTCGCTGGTGAAGGTGTTCACGATCGAAAACGGTGACGCGGCTCAGTTGGCCGCCTCGTTGGAGACCCTGTTCGGGTCCGACGCAGCCACCAGTGGAACCAGCGTCGGTGGTGCAAACGCCGCCGGATTGCCTTCGGCCACCGCGTCTGCCGACAGCTCGCTTGTGCCGCTACGTTTCTCGACCGACATCCGCACCAACAGCATCGTGGCCAGCGGATCGTCATCGGACTTGGAAGTCGTCGAAAGCATCTTGCTGCGATTGGACAGCGAAGGGTTCGCCGAACGAATCACCGAAGTGATTTGGCTGAAGAACAACGAAGCGACGTTGGTCGCCGCGGCGATCACCAACTATGTCAACGAACGTCAACAATCACAAACCACGATCCAGCAATACCAGCAAGGCCTCGGCCCGTACGATCTTCTCGATCGCGACATCGTGGCGATCGCCGAAGAAAACTTTAACAGCATCCTGTTGAGCGTTTCACCGCGACTGTACGAAGAAGTTCGATTGTTGATCGAGCGACTGGACCGTCGCCGCCCGATGGTGCTGATCAAGGTTCTGTTGGCCGAGGTGTCCTTGGAAGATTCGTTTGAGATCGGCACCGAACTCGGGTTGCAGGACTCGTTGGCGTTCAGCCGTGGTCAAGCCGCCGGCGCTTTCGGCAGCACGCTCGACCCAGGCGATCCGGGATTCAATTTCAACAACGCGGGTGTTGCAAACTCCAATGATTTTGGACAAAACGCATTGGCCGCCAGCACCGTCTCGACGTTCGGGCTTGGCCAGAGCAACCCGGCGATCGGCTACGGTGGATTCGTGCTCAATGCCGCCAGCGATTCGGTCAGTCTGTTGTTCCGCACCTTGCAAGACGCCGGTCGGGCACAGATTCTCAGCCGCCCGCAGTTGATGACGGCCGACAACACGGAGTCGCTGATCAACGTCGGACGACAGATCGCCCGATTCCGTGGCAGCACGGTGACCAACAACACGGTGACGCAGAACATCGAAGACATCACCGTCGGTCTGATTCTGAACATTCGACCGCGTGTCGGAAGCGACGGAACGATCTTGATGGAAGTCAACATCACTCGGTCCGATCGTGATACCGCCAACGGGACGACCGTCCCGGACGGCGACGGAGGTACCGTTGTGATCGACGACATTGTCGACACCACGGCTCAAGTCACGCTGTCGACCATGAGCGGCCAAACGGTGATCATGGGGGGACTGATTCAAAAGCTTCGCGCCAACAGGAGCCGCCGTCTCCCTTACCTGTCCAACATTCCGATCTTGGGCAACCTATTCAAGTACGACTTTGAGACCGAAGAACGCCGAGAGACGTTGATCGTGTTGACGCCGATGCTGGTCACCGGCGAACAGGACTTGGAGTACATCAAGCAAACCGAGTCGAGCCGGATGAGTTGGTGCTTGGCCGACGTGGTGGAAGCCCACGGCGACGTGGGCTTGAGCGGCGGCTACGGATTGTGGGGACCGGCGATCGGACCGACGATCTACCCCGACGTGCACCCGACGATCGACGGAGAAGTCGTCGTCGGCGAACTGCCCCCGGGGGTCATCACCGACCAGAACAAGCCTGTCATCGGTCAGCCCGCCGGCGAATCGATTCTGAATCCGACCTTCGGAACCGAAAACCTGGCACCGGCCAACCGCAGCGATTCACTGCCTGCACCGCGGCCCGACGTGAATCAGTCGTCGTTCCAGATGCCCGCCGGCATGATCGGCAGCGAAGCCGACCAGACGCTGCCGGCCGGTTGGGTCAACCAGGTCAGCCAGTAGGCGATCGCCATTAGCGAAACGAGAGTGGGAGAGGTTTCCAGCCTGTCGAACCTGAACCGACAGGCGGAAAGCCTCGCCCGCTGCGTTGATCCACCACTCACTCTCCACCCGATCCTTCACGAACGATCTGAATCGATATGTCACACACAGCACGCAGCACCAAAGCATTGGCCGTCGCCGTTCTCGCTGCCGGGTCGCTCGTCGCCGGCGGATGCACCAGCCCGGCGACTCGGGGCGATTCCAAACTCGCCAACTTTTTCGAAACGCCGGGTTGGATGAAGAAGGCTCCCTGGTCCAAGAGCCAGGACGAGCCGCCGACTCCCTATCCCGGTCCGGTCAAGATGGCGACGACCTGGTCGCCCGATGTGCTGGTCCAAACCGGCAAGACGCCGACGCGTGGTTTCGGCGGACGCTTGTTCTTCTTTGATGAGAAGACGAAAGCGGTTCCCGTCGAAGGCACCCTGACGGTGCACGGTTTCGAAATCGGCGCCGACGGCAAAGATGCTCAGGTCAAACCGTTTAAGTTCACGCCGGAACAATTCACCAAGCATTTCAGCCAAAGTGATTTCGGCGCCAGCTACAGTATCTGGATTCCGTGGGACGCCGCCGGCGGAGAAGAAAAGCGGGTCTCGCTGGTTCCCACCTTCCAAACCACCAAAGGCAAGATCGTGCAGGGTAGTCCGACCAAGGTCATTCTGCCCGGTCGTAAACCCAACCACGAGTCCGGCGTGGCCAACAGTTATCTGTCGCCCCAGTACCGCGGGCACCAAGATGCGATCGCGCAACATGCGACCCGTCCCAGCGGTCTGGTGACCACGACGATTCGGCGTCATTCCGCATCGCCTGACGGAACAACCACACTGCCCAGCGGTTCGTTGCAAGACCGCGTCAACGCGATCGCAGCGACGTATCGCAACGCGACCGGCGAAGGCAGCACGCCGTTCATCGATGTTCCGCTGACCGCCCCGTCACTGGCCGGTCAGACCCCCGGTAGGGTGTCGACACCCGGCGTGATGCCGGCCAGTGCCGTGATGTCAGCCAGTGCGGTGATGTCGGACCAGGGTGCCAACCCGGTTCGATCGGCCGGCGCTGCGGTCACTGCACCGCGTCGCATCCAATCGCCCGTCGCAGGCAGCGACAGGTAACCGATGAGCCGACGCCGATCAAAAGCCGAGCAACGTCCCGATGGTCCGCCCTGGCGCGTGACCATGCACGACGTCATCTTTGAATCGGACACGCCGGCCGGTTGGGTGTTCGACGTCGCACTGCTGCTGGCGATTTTGTTGAGCGTCACGGTGGTGGCGGTCGAAACGATCCCCTCGGTCGCCGAGCGAAACTGGCTGATCCTGGGGCGGTTCGAATGGTTCTTGACCGTCCTGTTCACGATCGAGTACACCGCGCGGCTGGCCTGCGCCCGACACCCGCTGCGGTACGCCGTCAGTTTCTGGGGTGTGATCGATCTGCTCAGTATCTTGCCGACCTACATCGGGTTCTTTTTCGTCGAGAGCGACGCCAACTCCTTCGTCATCCTCCGCAGCATCCGTCTGCTGCGGGCGTTCCGCGTGCTGAAGCTGTGGCGGATGATGGACGATGCCGAAGAGTTGTCACAGGCGATTTGGAAAGCTCGGCACAAGATCATCGTGTTCCTAATCGTCGTCTTGGTCGCCGTGACCATCAGCGGCACGTTGATGTACTTCGTCGAAAACGTGATTCCGCGGATGACGCGGGGAGAATCACCGGCGGACGATTCGGAGTTCATCGCCAGCCAGTTCGATTCCATTCCCCAGGCGATGTACTGGGCCATCGTGACGATGACCACGGTCGGCTATGGCGATATCGTCCCCAAGACCACGATCGGAAAGTTCATCTCCGCCACGCTGATTCTGCTCGGTTACAGCCTGATCATCGTGCCCAGCGGGTTTGTCACCGCTGAGCTGACGTCCAAAAAGTCCGCAGGACCCGCCGGCGAAACGAAGTGTCCACGCTGCACGTCCGCCGAACACCATGGCGAAGCGGTCTACTGCTACCGCTGTGGCGAAAGGCTGACGGCAGAGGGCTGATCGGCGAAAGGCTGACGGCCGCTTGATGGGGCGGCTCATGATCGTGGGAAAGGCGTCCAGCTTGCGACGCGGACTTGGCTGGAAGCCCATCCCACTTGGTTTCCGCTCGTTGCTAGACTGGTGGTTTATCAAACCGACGAACCGATCGAAATTGAACCCCATGAAGCCTGTGTTCCGAATCCTTTCCTCCATTCCGCTGCTGTTCTGTTTTTGTAGTTTTGCGTCGTGCGATCAGCCATCGACGACGAAGGTCGTCGGCGAGACGCCGGATGCGACTGCGGCGATCCCGCCGATGGAGCTGGAAGGTTCCGACTGGCCGCGTCTGTTGGGGAAACACTTTGACGGCGTCGCCGAGGTATCCGGCAAGGCATTCGATTGGAGCAAGACGCCGGAGATCGCCTGGCGGCTGCCCGTCGGCGATGGCTATGGGCTCGGCTGCGTCGTCGACGGACGCTACTACCACGCCGACGCCGTACGCAGCGATCAGTCGTCCGGCGGGCGGCAGACGGTCGAGCGGTTGCGGGCGTTTGATCTGAACGATGCCCGTTTGATCTGGTCGGTCGAGCGTCCGCTGGATTACCGAGACCTGTATGGTTATGAAACCGGTCCGCGAGGGACGCCGACCAGTGACGGCAAATCGATCGTCACGTTCGGCTGTGACGGCGAATTGTGCTGCCGCAATCTCGCCGACGGCACGTTGAAATGGAGCGTCTCGACAAACAAGGACTATGGCGTGGTCCAAAATTTCTTCGGCGTCGGATCGTCACCGTTGCTGTTGGATTCGATGGTGATCGTGCCCGTCGGTGGCAGCCCCCCGGAAGATCAACAGATCGCGCCGGGGCGACTCGATCGGGTGATCCCCAACGGATCGGCGCTGGTCGCGTTTGATTTGGCCAGCGGAGAGGAGGTTTGGAA
>NZ_JBFHKV010000041.1:0-17532 GCF_041595215.1 Stieleria sp.
GAGTCGGGGATGTCGGCCGGCGGTCCGTCCTGGATCGTCTGAGCCGGAATCAAATAAAACGCCGGTTGGCCCAGCCCGACCGAAAACGTCTCCGATCCGCTGTAAGCGTCGCTTAATTCAATGGTTTTGACCGCTTCAGTGGGCGGTTTGCGGATCTCGTACCAATTCAAATAGCTCGGTGTTTCGCCTTGGGCCGGGTCTCGCGGAGCCGAATAGAACTTGGGTCCGCGAAAATTCACCCACCGTCGCTCGGCGTCGAGCGAGGTTTTGAGTTCTAAACCGTGCAAGACGGGGTTGGACGCCGTGACCGCGACGACGTCATGCGGGGAGGCGGCGTCACCTCGCGTCATCATCGCCAGAGAGACCAAGATGACGGCGGGAAACAGGGTACGGCGAAGTCGACGGTTCATGGCGGGACGATCGAATGGGCAGGCGGCTTGGTGTTTGGACGGCGTTGTATTCTCCGAGGTTGTCTAGCCGGGCAGGGTAACGTCGCGCATCAAGCGAGGGGCACCGCATGCCCAATACCGCTAAATCGACAGGCCGTCACCACCGCGGCCAAAACGGCGACCAAATGATGCCAAAAGAAGGCGTGGTCAAAAAATGGGTTGGTCCAAAAATGGAGAGCGGACGTCGCCGGGCAGCGTCACTCCTTGGCGGCGGTGTCTTCATAGATCGGCAGATGCCGGTAATAGACTTCCAGGTTCAACAGGTTCATGGTCGTCACGTAGACCCGGCCGGCGTGGGCGCTCCAGCGGTCGGGGATCGGCAGCTCGGGGTCCCAGGAACCCGCTTCCGGCCCGACCTTGATCTGCGTTTCCAGCAACAACGGGTTGAGGTGCCGGTTCCAGCGATCCCAGTAATCACCGCCCATGTGAAACATGAACTGCGTGGCGTAGTACCAATAGTATCCGTCGCGCAAGGGGCGGCGTCGTTCACCGAGTTGGGGCGGATATTTCAGCAAGTACTCGGCGGCCGACTGCATCGCCGGCTGCTCACGGCTCCAACCGTTGTACATCCGCATCAGCATGCCGACGGCGGTCATCGTCGGGGTTGGCAAACGTCCGTGGCGCTGCTGGGGCGTGTCGGGGGCGAACGGATTGTATCGGTATCGATCCAAACGATCCGATCCCTCTTCGCGTGCCAGCGACAACCACAGGTCGATCCCGTCGTAGGCATCCTGTGACACTTGCAGCCCCGACAGGTCACCGCTTTTGAGCGCCATCATCATCCATCCGGTCACACTGGTGTCGCTGCTGACCTGGGGTGAATAGCGCCAACCGCCGCGGCTGCGATGCTGGGTGGCCATGATGTAGTCCAAGGCTTCTTGGGCACCCTGACGGAGTTCGCGATCCTGGGTCATTCCATAGGCTTCACAGAGCGAAAGGGCGGCGATCCCGTGACTGTAAAACATCACGTTGCGGTCGCTCATTTCGTTTTCGCTGCGATACAGGTTTCCGTTGGTGCGTTGGTTGTCCAGCAAAAACTTCAGCCCCTTGCTGACGGTGCCGGCGTATTGGTGTTGCGTGTGGGTGTAGCCGGCGCCTTGAAAGGCCAACAAACACAGACCGGTCGCGGCGGTGTCGCTGCGCAGCAAGACTCGATCGCCATGCCCCTGCAACGACCAACTACCGTCTTCGTTTTGGATACTGGCCAGATACGCCAACCCGCGTTCGATGGCTTCTTCGGTCGCCGGACCGCCCATCCCGGGCGCGCTCGACGCCGCACCGCCACTGGTTCGCATCACGCGTCGCGAAAAGGATTCGACCGCGGCGATCTTGGTGCCTGCCGGCGTGGCCGGCCCGCCGACTTGGCGTCGCGGTCTGGCCTCTCGGGGCAGTTCCATGACCGCGATTTCCGGCTGCACGTCACTGGGCAGCAAACCGGCCAGCGGCGCCGGTGTGTTGCTGATCCCGACGGGCCCGAGTTCGGCCAACAGATCAAGCGCCATGCCGGGCGCGCCGGCCGGGGCCAAATCGTTCGTTGCCGCGCCACCCATTTCGGTTTCGCGGCGAACCGCCGGATCCGAGGCTCCCAACCGATCATCCAGTTGATCCGACATGCCCGAACCGGCGATGCCCGCGGCGCTGGCGGGTACCGATTCGGCAGGGTTGATCGATCCCATCGGTGATGTTCCCGACGTCACGTTCATGCGACGCGCCCGCCCCGGAGCTCGAGTGGCCGGCCCGGCATTGACGTTGGGCGCCCCGACTGCGGCCGACAGGGTGCTCCGCGCGACCGTCGCACCACCGGTGGGACTCAGATCGGTCGTTTCGGCCATGAAGCTCGGCGCGGGACCGTCGGTGATCTGTGCCCCCGTCGTCTCGCCACGGCGATCGGTGGGAATGTCCGTCGGGGCCAGCATCATCGACGCATCGTCGCTGGTCCGCGCGATCGAGACGACGACCGGCGCCGGTGCGGCACCGGCGACCGCCGAGGGTTTGGCGATGGTTCGCGAACGCCGGGCGCGTTCCAGCCCCGCGTCGCCGATCGTCGGCATTGCATCGAGCGCACTTAAGGAAGCCGCCGAAGGCGTCGACTGGGTCGCCCGGATCGATTCGCTCGGCTGCGGCGCGACGGCCGGCATGTCCAGGCGTGCCGGCGCCTGCCGCGCTGACCGCGGCGACGCACGATCGGCCAGTTGGCGTTCGGACGGTGCGGCCTGCACGGGGCGTGTCGTCTCCGGGGATTCCGACGGCACATCGATCGGCTCGGATCGAGGATTGGGTGCCGACTGATTGTTCTGGCGCCGCGCCAATTTGCCCGGCGAGTCGGCCGGCATCGGTTCGGCCGCGCTGGGCTGACTCCGCTCCATCAGATACTTCTGCATCGGTTGGTTTTCCGGTTGCCGAGGCTTGGGGACTTCCAAGCGTGGCTGGGAACGCTCCACCGGTGGCAGTTGTCGCTGTTCCTTGGGAATCTCACGCGACTTGGTTTCCGCATCGACCGGCTTGGACCAGTCCGGTGTTTCTTTCGATTCCTTCGGAGCCTGGAAGATGTGTTCGGGGATGGTCTTTCGAATCGGCGTCCGTTCGCGTTTTTCTCCCTTGGACGCCAGCGGTTGGTAGGCCGCGAAGACGACGTAATGAATCGCAAAAATCAACAGCAACAGGTGGACCGAGATGCTGAACAGCAAGCCCAGCAGGATCGCTTTCCGCAAGAAGCGAGAGGTGATCGCACGTAAGACCAAGGACAGAATCACCGCAACGCAAACGATGGCGACCAGATACGTCGTCGCGTTGTAGAGCAAGCGGGGATCGTCAAACCGGAACGGCGTGGCGATCAGAAACAGCACCAATCCGGCCAACGTGACGACCGACAAGTCCAGCGGCCACATCCGCCCCGAATCGGCCGGTGTGCTCTCGACAAGTGGACGGTCATAGTCGGAATCTAAATGCAAATCAAACGCCCCGCGGCAAACGGTTAAGTTTCAGGTTTCAGGTTTCAGGTTTCAAGCAAGTTGGCAGGTAGGAGTAGGCAGGTGACTGAAAAATGGGAGGCAGAAAAAGAGAGACAAGAAAATGGGTGACAGGAAAATAGCTGGAACTGATTCCAAAACTCAAAACTCAAAACTCAAAACTCAAAACTCAAAACTTGAAACTTGAAACTTGAAACTTGAAACTCAAAACTTAAACCTCACCCCTCCGGGCCTTCTTGTGTCGTGACGGAATAGTCGCTGATGCCGCTACGGTTACAGACATCCATCACGCTGACGACGGGTTGGAACGACGTTCCTCGGTCGGCCCGGATCACGGCGGATTGGTTGGTCGGGTTGGACGCCACGCTCGCTTTGAGCAATTTCTCCAGATCGGCCAACGACGTCGCTTGTCCGCGCAGATAGATTTCACCGGCCTGGTCGATATCGATCACGATCTCACGGGGCTTGCCGATCATCGGGACCGCACTGGTCGCCGTCGGCAACACGATATCCAAACGCCGTTCTTCCTCTTCGAACTCGCTGGTGACCAGAAAGAAAATCAGCAGCAGAAACACCACGTCGATCAGCGGGGTCAGACTGAGCGTCCCGGCGACACTGGAGCGTTTGATTTGAACGGCCATCGGTCAACTCGCCTTGGCTTGGTTGCCGGACTCCGCCACGCCGGCGGACGATGCCGTCGCGTGCGGGGGCGGGGGAGGGGAGGGCGGGGGCGGCGTGACGGCGTTGCCCGGTGAATCGACATACTGAATCGGGATCAGCGTGCCATCGGAATCCAACCGCCGGCGCCCGTCAAAGCGGGCCAAGCCGGGTGCCAAGTCAAACACCAGTTGTTCGATGCTGTGAAACAGTTTGGCGATCCGGTTTTCCAAGTATTGGGCAAAGATCGCCGCGGGGATCGCCACAGCCAATCCCGCCAGGGTCGTCACCAGCGCCGTGTAAATCCCTTCGGAGAGTTGTTCACTGCGGGAACGATCGGCCGACAGCGAAGTGGACTCATGAAACGCGACGATCATGCCCCAGACCGTTCCCAGCAATCCCATCAGCGGCGTTGCGGCGGCGGCCAGCGTCAGCCAGCGGACCGGCGACGCGTAGCGATCGGCTTCCCGTCCGATCGTCTCGGTGGCGGTGCGTTCGATTTCACCGAGCGGTTGACCGGTTCGCATCAACATCGCTCCGACGATGCTGGCCGTCGGCGACGGATGCTGTAAGCACGCCTGGTAGGCGGCCGGTGGATCAAACGACTCGACCGGATCGGCCAGCCGACGGAGTTCGCGGACGAGACGCCGCGGCATGACTTTGCCACGGCGAAGACTGAGCAGTCGTTCGACGGCCAGCGTCACAACCAACAGACTCATCAATCCGATCGGAATCATGAACCGTCCGCCGCGGAGGATCAGCGACAACATGTCGATGCCCGTCGGTTCAGCGACCGGCGGCGGTTCCTCGGACGCGATTTCGGCGTTCATGACCGCTTGGATGTCGGCGGCATTGATCGGCGGTTCGGGCTCCGCCTGAGCCATCGCCTGGGGCGAGTCGGCCAACCCGCACAGCCATCCCGCGCACAAGACCACACCCAGACAGATCAACGCGATGCGTTTTTGCTTCGCGCGTTCCTGTCGATTCGGGTTTATCGGATAGGAAGTCACGACTACTGCAACGCCTCCAGACGCTCGGCGGATTTCTTCGCAAGTTCGTGTCCGGCATGTTTCTGGACGACGTACTGATAGAACTGTGTCGCGAACTGACGCGATCGTTTTTTTGCATCCGGTGTTCTGGCGGTCTGCATCAGCAGCTCGCTGCAGCGTCCCGCTTCGAACCCGCTTTTGGCTTGCCAATTCTTGATCTCCGCCGGCGCGTTGTCGCCGCCGAAACCGAACATCACGCTTTGGAACTCGGGGATCGCTTTGTCGAATCGTTTTTCACCAAAATGGATTTCACCCATCATGAAACGGGCCCGCGCACCGACCTCGCGACGGCGATACTGTTCGGCGACCTGCCCAAAGTATTTGAGTGCCTTGTCGAGATCATTCTTTTGCTGATAAGCGAACCCGGTTTCATAAAACACTTGCGGCAAGTAGGCCGTGGCAGGAAAACGCTCCTTCAGTTCGTCGTACCAGCCGATGGCTTCATCCCAGCGTTTCAGTTGCGCCGCGGACTGGCCTCCGTGCAACAAAATTAATTCGCGGACCTGTCGCTCGGCCGCATCGCGTAGCGAATCGGCGTTCTCGTTGGCGTCGCGAATCTGTTGCCGCCCCTTGGTGTAAGACTCCAGCGCCTCGGCGAACGCTTCGGCCGCGAAGAAACACTCACCGACCATCATCCGCGCGTCAATCGCCAGCGTACCGGTGGCATGCTTTTCGACCTGTTTGGCGAACGCCTGTCGGGCTTCGTCCAGCTTGGATTGTTTGAACAGCGACCAACCGAGACGATACAACGATTTTTCGCTCATCGCGTCATCGCTGGTCTTTTCCGCGGCGAGCTGAAAATAGGTTGCCGCGGTTGCCCAATCGCTGGCCGAATACCGTTGCTGTCCGACGAAGTAAGCCGCTTCGGCAGCCAGTGTCGTGTCGGGGTACTCCTTCAACAGGCGACGAAATTGCTCGACGGCTTGCTCGTCCTGGCCGGACTCACGCAACGACCACCCGAGTTCATAGAGCACTTTATCCATCGCGGGATAGGCGGGGACTTCGTCGACCAAACGCTGCAGCTTTTCCGCCGCGTCGGCAGGGCGTCCCTGCTTTTGATCCACCAGTGCCAACTCGTAAAGCGCATGCCCCAAATTGACTCCGGTCGGACCGAGTTCCAAATACTTCTTCAGATCCGATTGAGCGGAGGAAAGATCGCCCAGGGTCCGGTGCGAGATGCCTCGCGCGATCAACGCATCGTCACTGAGTGCATGGCCTGGCGACTGGTTCAGAATCTTGTCGAGTGACTGGATTGCTTCGGCGTGTTTGCCTTGTTGCATCTGCGACCAACCACGACCGTACAGTGCGTAGGGGATCAGCCCCGCGTCACGGTCGGCGTCGATGATCTGGCTGTACAAATTCACCGCCTGGTCATAGTCACCCGTCGTGCTGGCGAGTTGAGCCAGCTTGTAACGGGCCTGATCGGCCATCGCGGACGACGGGTCGCGGCCGATCAACGTTTCCCAGGTGGCTTTGGCTCGGTCGCCTTGCCCCGATGACAGCAGCGCGGTGCCTTGCAGCAGCATGGCCTCTCCGGCTCGCGGCCAATCCGACGCCACTTCGGTGACGCGGCCGAACGACTCCGCCGCATCAGCCGGTCGGCTGGACATCAAGTGCGCTTGGCCGACCAAGAATTGGGCTTCGGCTTTTTGCGACGCTTGCGAAAAACTCTCGTACTCTTTTTTCAATAGCGCGATGCTTTCGTCAAATGCCTTCATTGCATTCATCGCGACGGCGGTCCGCAAGACCCACACGGGGCGTTGCGCGTGGTCGGCCGAAGCGGCGCGCAGCAGTTGCCGATAGCTGTCCAGCGCCGCTTCAGTCTGGCCGAGAAAAAGCTGGCTTTCGGCGACGATAAAACGAACATCACTGGCGAGCTGGTCGGAAGCGAACTGCTGTAAAAATTCACCGGCCAGTTTTCCCGCCCGCTCGTACTGGTTGACTTGCAATGCAGAGAACGCGGCGTTGTAGAGGGCGCGGGGTGCCAACGCGTCGGCAGGCGCGTCGCGATAGGCCGCTTCAGCCACGTCGATGGACTCTTGGACCGTTGCCGGGTTCATCGACAACGCTTCGGCCAAATCGACGCGCAAGTCAATCGCGAAGTCACCCTCCAGTCCGACGTCGATCTGTCGCTTGGCGATCGCCACGGCCGCGGCCGGATCACCCTTGGTCAGTTTGATCCTTGCCAACCAGTGCGCCGCCTCGGTCGCCGCGACCGGGTTGTTTTGTGTCAGCACCTTTTCAAATCGCGTCGCCGCTTCATCGATGTCACCGCCACGATACAGGCTTTGCCCAGACGCCAGCGTGGCGTTGGCGGCGTAAGGCGAATCGGGAAACTCTCGTTGCAGTCGGTCGTAACCGACGGCGGCTTCCTTCGGCTTGCCGCTTTGCACCAGCGCGTACGCCTGACGAAAAATCGCGTAGCTGGTATCGGCATCTTCCTTCGACGCCGCAATCGCTTTGTCGAACGAGGTGACCGCGGCATCAAAGCCACGTTGCATGATCCTCAGATCGCCCATTCGCAAATGCACGTCGACGACCAGGGGACTGTCCACACAACCGGACAACAATTGCTGAAACGACGCGACCGCTTTATCGGTTTGCTCCAGCTCTTCGTGCGCGATGCCCAAGGCGTACAACGCGTCACATCGCAGCGGCGAATCCTTGGCCGCCGGCAGCGACAAGAATTTGTTGTAGTAATCGATCGCGCGGGATCGATCGCCCAACCCGTATGCCGCTTCGCCACTGTAAAAGTACGCGCGGTCGATGTAGGCGCTCTTGGGGTTCTCTTTGCGGAGCGTCTCGAAGGTTTCGATCGTCTGTTTCAATCGCGCCGCGTCACGTTGGGGTCCGTCACCGGCTGACGCGTAAAAGCACCAACCGCGATTCGCCAAACTCTCCTCTCGAAGCTCATAGGTTTTGTCTTGCAACGCCACACCGAAGGCCTCGGCTGCGGCGACATAATCCGGATTTTCTTTCTGCATGTAGCAGACGCCCAGATAGTGCGCCGCTTTGGATGCCAGATCATCATCGGGATACATCTCCAGAAACTTCTTCCAGTTCTGGATCGCCAATTCGATCGCACCGCCGGTTTGAAAATTGGCCGCATCGGCGTAGAGCGCAATCGACGCCTCGGTCGATTCCGCCGCCCCGGCACGCGTGCCGACCGAGACCCCGAGGGTGATCGCGACCGCCGCGCATCCGAGCCCCGTCGCGGGCACGAACAACGCCAGGGTAACCAGCAAGCGAACAGCAATCGCACGGACAGAAGACTGCAAGGAAGAATCAGAACGCACGGCGACGTGGGGGCCAGAGGAGTCCGAAAGACAGCGACGACATCGTCCACAGTTTAACGGTGTGTCGATTCAGTCGATAGTTCGCCATCGGGATTGCCCAGTCCGAAAAGTCGGTCGTAATGCCTGTTGATTCGGCACACGCGTGCCAAATCGTCGCATTTCCCGCCGTTTTCCCATCTGGACACTTCCGCAGTGAACCGTTCGCGTCCCTGGCGACGTATCAGTAAGCTTCGCAGTAGTCGTGAAGGACACCTATACAATTTCACAGTGATTTTGACGTGACGCAACTCAGCTCCCCCGGCAGCACCCACTTGATCACCGGCGGCGCCGGATTCATCGGCTCGCACCTCGCACAGCGACTCCTCGCGCGGGGGGACAAGGTCTTGATCGTCGACGACCTGTCGACCGGGCAACAAAAGAACCTGGCGCCGATCATCGATCACGAGAACTTGGAATACATCGAGGGGACGGTCGAAGACGATCGGTTGGTGGCGGAAGTCGTCGGCCGCGCCGACAGCGTCTACCATCTGGCCGCCGCGGTGGGCGTCGCTCTGATCGCCAAGCAACCGATCCAAACGATCGAACGCAACGTCTATCCGACCCAGTTGATCCTGGACCGATTGGGCGAACGAGCGCGACGGGGAGCGCGGATCCCATGCTTCATCGCCAGCACGAGCGAAGTCTACGGCAAGAACCCCAAACCGGTCTGGTCCGAAGAAGACGACTTGGTGTTCGGCGCGACGACCAAGCCTCGTTGGAGCTACGGCGTGTCCAAAGCCATCGATGAATTCTTGGCGTTGGCGTTCTACAAGGAGCAGCAGTTGCCGGTCGTGGTGGGACGGTTCTTTAACGTCGTCGGTCCACGCCAAACCGGTGCGTACGGCATGGTGCTGCCCCGATTCGTCGAAGCGGCGTTGAAAGGCGAAAAGCTGGTGGTCCATGACGACGGTGCCCAGATCCGATGTTTCGCACACGTCGACGATGTCGTCGGCGCGGTCGTCAAGTTGGTCGATACCCCGCAGGCCCATGGGCGGGTCTACAACATCGGCAGCGACACCCCGGTGTCGATCCTGGACCTGGCCAAACGCGTGATCGAGCGAGTCAACCCGAAGGCGGAGATCGATTTCCGGTCCTACTCCGACGCCTATGACGAAAGCTTTGAAGACATACGTCGCCGGGTTCCCGACCTGACCCGGATCGCTGAAACCATCGGCTACGCCCCGACCAAAGACCTGGACGCCATCATCGACTCGGTCGCCGACTCGATGCGTTAACGTCAAACGATGATCAGCCGTCTGGCGCGAGCCCAATACCGCTCAATCGACATTGAGGGGCGCCGCTCGCGCTGGCGTGAACCGGCTGATGTCAATTGATGATCAGCCGTTTGGCGCGAGCCTACGGGCCCCAACCGGAGCAAACGACGCCTCACTTGGCGGCATTGGCCTTTGGCGTTTAACGCGGGGCCTTCGGACGCTGTAACTCAAAAAACTTTCAACGAGCACTTGCCAGCTCACCACAATGGGTCACGAAAAAGAGACCCTGGTGAATCAGTCTCGCCGCGAGCCGTTCCCCGCTGACTCCCGTTTGTCAGCACGCCGCCGAGTTGGTCACCTCACCTGTTTGTGGAGATTCCAGATGCGTAAGTTTGCTGCAGTTGCGTTGGCAGTCGTGTTGGCCGGTTCGTTCAGTGCTCAAGCGTTCGCCGGATGCGGAACCTGCGACAAGACGGTCGTGGAGAACGCCGTCGCGGCCAAGTCGTTCAACACCTTGGTTGCCGCCGTCAAGGCTGCCGGCTTGGTGGAAACGCTTTCCGGTGAAGGCCCCTTCACGGTGTTCGCCCCGACCGATGAAGCGTTCGCGAAGCTTCCCGAAGGCACGGTGGAAAGCCTGCTGAAACCGGAGAACAAGGAAAAGTTGGTCAGCATCCTGACCTACCATGTCGTCCCCGGAAAGGTGATGGCCAAGGACGTCGTCGGACTCAGTAATGCCAAGACCGTGCAAGGCTCGCCGATCAAGATCAAGGTCAAAGACGGTGGCGTGGTGCTCAATGGCAAGTCCAAGGTCGTCAAGACCGACATCAATTCGTCCAACGGCGTGATCCACGTCATCGACACCGTGATTCTGCCCAAGAGCTGAATCCATTCGGCTTGAGAGCAATCGTTCGAAAGCAAACTCCGTCGGCATTTTTTGCCGACGGAGTTTTCGTTCGTTCGAACGCCCCCATGACCACCACCCCAGCGGGACGCGTTGGCGCCTGTTGATTTAATCCGATCGCACGTGGGATTAGCCGTATCGCGCGAGCGTACGGGCATCATCCACAAGAATACGCACCGGGGCCCGTGGGCTCGCGCCAAACGGCTGATTCGATCAACAGGCCGTCACGCCGCGTGCTGAGATGCTTCTGCGAGAGCCCTTGCCGAACCGGGGGCTGATTGCCTATTCTGTGGGGCTTCGCGGTTCTGTACGCCAGCCAGGCCCGCTTGCACCCCAAAAACAACGAGAGAAATGCCATGAAAGAAGGCATCCACCCCAAGTATCAAGCGACCACGATCAGCTGCGGTTGCGGCAATTCCTTTGAAACCCGCACCGTCCGCGGCGGCGAGTTGAAGGTCGATATTTGCAACGCCTGTCACCCGTTCTACACCGGCAAGCTGAAATTCGTCGACACCGCCGGCCGGATCGATAAATTCCAGAAGAAATTCGCCGCCGGCTCGTACGGCAGTTTGCAGAAAAAAGGCAAAAAGAAATAGCCGGTTCATTTCCGCCGCCAGACCGCTCCGCACCCCCCTCGGGCGCCAGCAGCGTGCTGACGACAGGCTACGCCAACCGCATGGTCCTCGCCCCCCGGCAGGAACATGCGGTTTTTTTCTTCGATTCTCTTCTCCGAATCCTGCCCCCCCGAAGTCCCAAACGGACTGTTTGCGACCATGAGCACCATCCGCGACCTGCTGGAAGAAAAACTCAACCGGTTCGAGCAACTTGAACGCGACATGTCGGACCCCGAAGTACTCGGTGACGGCGCGCGGATGAGTGCGACGGCGCGCGAACACGGCGGACTGGCGCGGCTGGCCGGCAAATATCGCGAATTCAAGCGGATGAGCAACGAAATCGCCGGCTGCAAAGAAATGGCAGAGGCGGCCGAAGACAGCGAAGAACGTGAAATGGCCGAAACCGAAATGGCCGACCTGCGGCGACAACGCGAAACGCTCTGGGAAGACCTGCTGTCGATGACCATCGGCGGCGAAGACAGCCACCGCACCCGCTGCGTGATGGAAATCCGCGCCGGCACCGGTGGCGAAGAAGCCGCGCTGTTCGCTCGCGATCTGTTCGAAATGTATCGCCGATATGCCGAACTGAAAAAATGGAAAGTCGAATTGATGGACAGCAGCCCCTCTGACATGGGCGGGTTCAAAGACATCACGTTGACGCTCGAAGGTGACAGCGTTTATCGCGACCTGGCGTATGAATCGGGCGGGCACCGCGTCCAACGCGTCCCCGAAACGGAAACCCAAGGCCGCGTCCACACCAGTGCCGCCACCGTCGCCGTCATGCCCGAACCGGAAGACGTCGAAATCGACTTGAAGGCAGACGACTATCGCGTCGATAAATTTGGCGCGTCCGGCCCCGGCGGTCAGCACGTCAACAAAACGGAATCCGCGATCCGGTTGACCCACCACGAAACCGGCATCGTCGTGCAGTGCCAAGACGAAAAAAGTCAGCACAAGAATCTGGCCAAAGCCCTCCGGGTCCTCAAGGCGCGGATCTATGAAAAGAAACGTGAAGAGGAAGCGGCCAAGCAAGCCGAACAACGCAAGGGATTGATCGGATCGGGTGACCGCAGCCAGCGCATCCGCACGTATAACTTTCCCCAAAACCGGCTGACCGATCACCGGATCAATCTGACGCTCTACAAATTGGACCAGATCCTGGCCGGTGACTTGACCCCAGTGACCGAAGCGCTGATTGAATACGACCGAGATCAACTCCGTGGAGACATGGTCGATTAATGTCTGAATCACAAACGTCCGAACAACCTTGGACCGTGTTGCGATTGCTGCAATGGACGACCGAGTTCTTTCAAAAACGCGGCAGCGGCTCGGCGCGACTCGATGCGGAAATCCTACTCGCCCATGCGCGACAGTGCAGCCGCATCGAACTTTACACCGCGTTCGAAGAAGAACCGGATGAAGCACAGCGGGCCGCGTTTCGCGAACTGGTGCGGCGGCGTGGCGAAGGAACCCCGGTCGCCCAACTGGTCGGTTACAAAGAATTCTATTCGCTGCGATTCCGCGTCAACGAACACACGCTGATCCCGCGCCCCGAAACCGAGCACCTGGTGATCGAAGCGCTCGACTGCGCCAAAGCGATGTCGGCCGGCGATCGACCGTTGCGGATCGCCGATGTGGGGACCGGTTCGGGCGCGATCGCCGTCGCCCTGGCACTGCATCTGCCCAGCGCCCAAGTCACCGCAACCGACATCAGTGCCCAGGCCCTCGAAGTCGCTCAATGGAACGCCGATCAACACGAGGTTGCCGATCGCGTCGACTTTGTCTGCTGCGATCTGTTGGCCGACGTCGAGCAACCCGAGACGTTCGATCTGATCTGCAGCAACCCGCCTTACGTCAGCGAAAGCGAATATGCGCAACTGGATCGTTCGGTGCGGGAACACGAACCGAAATCGGCCCTGGTCGCGGGAGAGGACGGGACGGAAACCATCAAGCGGCTGATGGCCGAAGCTTATCCGCGACTCGAGCCCGGCGGGCGGCTGATCATTGAACTGAGCCCGATGATCGCCGACGCCTGCGAAGACCTCGCCGAACAAATCAGCGAACTCGGCGATTTGCGGTTCATCAAGGATCTCGCCGGACACCGCAGAATCCTCTCGCTCGGCCGGCTTTCTTCTTAGCGGTAGGGCGCGAGCCCTCCGGTCTTAGCGGTAGGGCGCGAGCCCTCCGGTCTTAGCGGTAGGGCGCAAGCCCTCCGGTCTTAGCGGTAGGGCGCAAGCCCTCCGGTCTTAGCGGTAGGGCGCGAGCCCTCCGGTCTTAGCGGTAGGGCGCGAGCCCTCCGGTCTTTCACGGTGTTTCCAAGCCGAAACCGGACGGCTCGCGCCGTTCCGCTAACACCTTGTTTGCCGAAGCAAAAATCCGGACGGCTCGCGCCGTTCCGCTAACACCTTCGTTGCCGAAGCAAAAATCCGGCCGGCTCGCGCCGTTCCGCCGATTCTCTTAGCGAGAAAGTGGGCGGCATTGCGCAGGACCACGCAACAGCGCCAACCGGCACCAAATCCGCGGGAACTGCGGCCAGCGTCCTCCTTGCACCGCATTCCCATCGACGATCTATCGTTGGCGGCTATGATGTACCGCACGATGTGCCCTGTGAACGAATCCGGGGCGACTTCTGAATCTCCAAGCGGCCGAAAAAAACCGATTGAACACCACGCTCCAATCCAACTCTCTGTGGAACGACTCCGCTCTTAACGCCCAAGACTATTACGAGCGTTGTGATGCGGCAGGAGCGGTGCGCCCCCACTGGGCGACGGTCACCGAGGAGATCGATCGCCTGGGCCTGCCGGAGCTACGAGATCGCTCCGCGGCGATCGAACGGTTCTGCCGCGAGAATGGCGTCACCTTTCACGCCAGCGAAACCCCCGACGAATCCAATCGCCCCTGGAAATTGTCCGTCGTACCGTTCGTGATCGGCGCCGCGGAATGGGAGACGCTGTCGACCGCACTGGCCGGACGGACGCGGTTGCTGGAAACCGTCCTGGCGGATCTGCTGGGCCCCCAGCGTTTGATCCGCGAAGGCATCGTGCCGGGCGAATTGCTGTGGGCCAATCCGTCGTTCAAACGCACGTACCACAATCTGGAAACGTCGCAGCAACACCTGCACATCACCGCGACCGACCTTGCCCGGGACGCCGACGGTGTCTGGCATGTCACCGGTGATCGCACCCGCGCCCCCAGCGGTCTCGGCTATCTGTTGGAAAATCGAATCATCACCAGCCGTGTCTTGCCGACGTTGATTCGACGCAGCAACACGCTGCGGCTGGCTTCGTTTTTCGAATCCCTAAAGGACCACCTGTACTCGCTGGCGACCACCCACCGCGACGATCCACGGGTCGTGCTGTTGACGCCACCGAGCGGCAGCTACCGTGAATTCGAAGACAACTACTTGGCGCGTTATCTCGGATTGACGTTGGTCCAGGGCAGCGACTTGGCCGTCCGCACGGGCGAGTTGAATTTGAAAACACTCGGCGGGTTGCAGCCGATCCAGGTCTTGTGGCGACACGTTTCGGATCGACGCTGTGATCCGCTGGAACTCGATCCGGCGTCGGGGGAAGGCGTCACCGGTCTGCTCCGCTGTGTCCGCCGCCGCAGCGTCGCGGTGGTCAATACGATCGGCAGCGTGCTCGTCCAAACGCCGGCATTGCTGCCCTACCTGGACAAGGCACACCAATTCTTCTTTGGCGACGAATTAAAACTGACCGCGGCACCGACGTACTGGTGCGGTGACCCGAACCACCGCAGCTACGTGATGGAGCATCTCGATTCGCTGAACTTTCGAAACGCGTTCGCCGTCTCGGGTGGATCGGCGATCGTGTTGTCCGAGTTGTCGCCGCCGGATCGCGAGGCCTTCCTGCAACGCCTCAGCGCCAAACCGTCGGACTACGTGGCGCAGGAACGTTTGCAATTCAGCAAGACACCGGTCTGGACGGGCAAACAGATCGAACCCCAGAAGACGACGTTGCGGTCTTTTCAACTGCTGACCGGCGACGGGGTCACCGTCCTGCCGGGCGCACTGGCCCGCGTCGGATATGACCAATTGGAATTGTCGCGGTCACCCATCAGCGGGCAGATGACGCAGGACTGCTGGGTCACCAGCGACGTGCCGGTCGACGAACACAAAACGCTGCTTCCCGATTCCGAGACGGTGATCAGACTGCGCCGCGGCGGTGACGAATTACCAAGCCGCGTCGCCGAGCACCTGTACTGGCTCGGCCGCTACGCCGAACGCGCCGAAGCGATCTCGCGGGTGATGCGGACGACGTTGGCGCGGATCGCCGGCGAGGAACACTGGGACACGCTGGCCGAAGTCCAACGTCTGGTTCGCACGCTGGCCTCGATGGGACAAATCGAACCCGGCTTTGCCGTCGAACCATTCGTCGCCAATCTGCCTCATGTCGAACAGAATCTGCCGCTGTCGGTGCTGGACCGCGGACAGCCTCGCGGACTCGTCCGCACGCTCGAATCGGTGATGCACAACACGATCGCCGTCCGTGGGCGCCTGTCATCGGAAGCCTATCGAATCGTGCATCGCGCCACCGCGGAATTGACCCAATCCACCGGCGCGACCACCCCGTCGGGAGCCAACTCGATCGGCATCGGCGAAGCGATCGAACGCGTCGACCGGTTGATCGTCGACCTGTTAGCACTGGCTGGACTGACCAACGAGAGTCTGGTTCGCACTCATGCCTGGCAATTCCTCGAACTGGGCCGCCGACTCGAACGCGCCGAACACCTCTGCGAACTGCTGACCGCGACCCTGTGCCCGCCGACCGACAACGGCAAACCGGTTTGCGAAGCGGTCTTGGAAGTCACCGACAGCATCGTGACCTATCGTTCTCGCTACAAGAACCTGGTCCGCTTGGCACCGGTGATCGATCTGCTGGTGACCGACGAAACGAATCCGCGTTCGCTGCGATTTCAACTCGATCACATCGCCACGTTGTTCCAAAAACTGCCCTCGACCGAAGGCCCCGTCGGACTCGACGCGATCAAACGCATCGTGCTGGACTTGCAATACCGCATCACCACGGCCGATCCGATCGAATTGTCACAAACCAGCGAGGACGGCACCCTCGAACAACTCCAATCGGTACTCGAACATGTCGCCGCCGACCTGCCCCGACTCGCCGAAGGCATCAACGCCCGGTATCTGATCCATACCGAATCGAGACAGTTCCTCACCGGGACGGGACGATGAGCGAGAACGAGAACGACGACTCACAGATTCGCTACCGTGTTCGGCATTTGACCGAGTACCGATACAGCAACAATGTCGCGGTGTGCCAAAACCAGGTTCGCATGCAACCGGTGACCGGTGGCAATGTGACTTGCGAGCGGACGGAGTTGTCGATCGCCCCCGAGCCGACCAGCCGGGACGAGCACATCGACTATTTCGGCAATCGGGTGATCACGTTTTCGATCGAAGCGATCCACAAATCGTTGACCGTCGACGTCGAGAGCATCGTCGCCGTGTCGGCGCAGATGACGACCGAGACCCAACCGTCACCGGAATGGGAAACGCCGCTGGCGACCAGCCCGGACAACCTCCGCCGACCGATGATCGATGAACATCGCTTCGGCTCGCCACGCATCACACCGTCCGACCCGTTTGCCAAGTACGCGGCAGGTTCGTTCACACCGCGGCGGAACATCATTGACGCGGCACTCGATCTGACACGCCGCATCAACGCCGATTTCAAATACGACACCACGGCGACCACGGTCGCGACGACGACCAAAGAAGCGTTTACGCTTCGCGCCGGGGTCTGCCAAGACTTTGCCCACGTCGAAATCGCCTGCCTCCGCGCGATGGGTCTGGCCGCGCGATACGTCAGCGGTTACTTGCGGACGCTGCCGCCGCCGGGCAAAGAACGACTGGTCGGGTGCGACGAATCCCATGCCTGGGTCGAAGTCTTCGCCGGCGACACGATCGGCTGGCTGGGACTGGACCCGACCAACGCCTGCCTGGTCGGAACCGACCACATCCCCGTCTGCATCGGACGTGATTACGATGACGTCAGCCCGATGCGCGGCGTCGTCCTGGGCGGCGGAACCAACACGCTGAAAGTCAGCGTCGACGTGGAACCGATCGAGCCCCGAGAACGGACATCCCAAGCGTCCGGTCCAAACGGTGCCGGTTGAGTGTTGGTGTCTGGGCGGCAACGCTGTGAAGCATTTTTTAGCGGTCGGGCGCGAGCCCTCCGGTGTTCCGAGACCGATGAGGGACCGGAGGGCTTGCGCCCTGCCGCGAACACCTTGTCAAACGCAGGGAATAAATGCTTCACAGCATTGCCCAGGCGGGGTTGAACAGAGCAACACGGTTCGCC
>NZ_JBFHKV010000042.1:0-17488 GCF_041595215.1 Stieleria sp.
ACGGGGTAGGCGATTCACCGGCACAAGTCGCCCAGGCGATCCGCACCGCGATCACCCAGCAAACCGGGATCGACATCGAGGCTTCCTCGGCCGCCGGGCAAGACAACGAGACGATGACCGACGGCCGTCTGTCCCTGGCCGGGAGCGCCCGCGGCAGTTTCCTTGCGATCGACTCGGTCGCCGATGCTCCGCCGTTGGGCACGTCCTTGGCACGCGATACGGACGGACATCTGCTGTTGCCCGCGATCCTGCACAACGGGTTTGGCGACTCGAACTATGTCCGGACTCAAGGTCAGGTGATCATTGATTCGAACAAAATTAGCGATGTCCGTGCGATCGGCGTTTGGGCCGAACCGGGCGTCCGCGACATCGATCCGGAAGACGTTCGCGACAACGACTTCTCCTTCGGTACTCCGACCTTCCTGCCGCTGATCGACGGCAACCATCCGTTCCTGCAATACCCGCCGGTAGGAAATGCCTATCCGGGTTACGTACGGAATCTGCCGATCTTGAACGATTCGGTGCTCGGCGGTTTGGCGCCGGGGATCGTGGTGTCCAACAACACCATCGATCAAGCCGGTTACTCCGGTGTCAAAGTCGATGGCGAATCCGCACCATTCGTGCTGGATGTCTTCGACATGATTGAATTGGCCGCGCTGGATCCGAACATCGCCGGAGCGGGCAACCGAACGATTCTCGAAGGCGCCTTGCTGACCATCGACGCCGGCGGCACCCGAGTCACATTCGAATTCGAGGAAATCGATGGCATCGGGGCACCGACCGGTTCGGGAACCCAAGGCGGTAACGGTGTCCGCGACGGCCACGTGCCGATCTACTATCGCGAAGACACCGCCTCGGGTTACAACCGAACCGCCGCGGTGGATCGTGTTTCGTATTCGTCGATCGAGTTGGCCACGTCGATCATGCAGTCGATCCAGGGCAGTATCTTGGTGACCAACGGATTGGTTGAACTGGTCACGCCGACGATCGGGCCGTCTCCGTACCGCCGAAACCGGGCGTTCGAGTTCTTGCAGCAGACGCCGATGAGCTTCGACAGCGCGGCGGTTTACCTGCAGGGTGCGAGCGAGGTTTATTTCCGGGGTAGCCAAAACGCGTTCACCACCACGCAGGCTCCGGTCGCCGAATCGGTTCAACCCTTTGCCCGAATCGTCAACAACACGATTTACGGATCCGACGGGTTGGAGAGTTTGTTCCCGGAGGCCAATGATGAGTCCAACGACATCATGGCCGATGCGATCGACACCAAGGTCGGACCGAGCCACCGCAACGTCTACACCAGCACCGCGACGTTGGGCGACAACGTCGGACCCCTGGGACCTGGCGGCGACGTCGACTTCTATCGCGTCAACCTGGGCCTCGGCGATCGTTTGGTCGTCGACATCGACACCGTCGCCGGCGGCGCTAACACGGCGATTCAGATCTTTAATGAGCTGGGTGAACGCCAGTCCTTCGATGGCGGAAGCGGCAACTCGTCGGTGATCAGCCTGACCGCGACCGCGCCGGACCACCTGGATCCCGCCTCGACCGGTTTGGCCGGCGGGCTGGTTCAAGACGTCGTCAATTCACGCGACCCCTTCGTCGACTTCTTTGCACCGAAGAAGGGCGTTTACTACGTCGCGATCAGCGCCGACAGCAATCTGAACTTCGATCCCAACGCCATCTCCGGTCGCACCGGTGCCACGGCGGATCTGGGCGACTACACGATCAACCTGGAAACGTACGCACCGCGTACCCATGTGATCAGTGCCGACACGGGCCGCGCGACCGGAATGGTCGGTTCGGACGTGATCGGCACCACGTTCGTGATCACCCAGGTTGCCGACTTGCCGGCGAACTTCATCGTCGGCGGAGTCACCAACGCACGGACGTTCGAGTTTGTTCCGCTGGGCGGTGCCCCGCAACCGGGGAATGTTGCGATCGAAGTCGGCGATGCGAACCAGGCCGAAGACTTTTTGCCGGACATCATGCGGGCGATCAGCGACGCGATCGAACCACGCGTAGGCAACGCGCGGGTGAACTACGGCATCAACGCGCACCCGTTGCCCAACAATGACCACACGTCTGTCCCGGGACCGATCGCGCGTGTTCGTGCGACCGCATTGGGCGGTTACGAAAGCGACAACCAAGGCATCGTCAACACGACCCGCCGTGGGCTCGAAAACGGCGTGCTGATGACCCACCGCGATGGGATTGGCAATGCCGTCGATCACGACTTCCACAGTACGATCATCTTGGATCAAGACACGATCGGTTACGGTCACGACCGCCGCACGACGGCCGGCAGTGGAACCACGGAAAACTACGTGTTTGTCGAGAACGCCGCCAAGATCGAACTCAGCCCCGAGGCGATCGCCGCCGGCTTGCGACTCGATCCGGCACCCGGATTCGACATCGATCAGGTGATCAACGAGACCGGGATCATGGTGACCGCCGGTGCCAGCCCCGCGATCTTGAACAACGTGCTGCTCAACCTGCACGAAAGCGTGGTCGTGGAAGAAACGCACAGCCCCGGATTCAGTGCCGTCGGGGGCGACCAACAGGTCAAACCGATGGAAGTCGTGGTCGTCGGCAGCGTGTTCCAACACGACGAACCGGAAGCCCCCGTCTTTACCAACGCACCGTTGGTCATCGTCGGGCACACCACCGATGCCAACAAAGGCCCCAGCAACGTCAACGGCGGAACGGACGATTTCAATCTGACGAACGTCGACGATGCGGTGACCCTGGTCAATCCGGGCGGCGACAACTTCCTGCCCGCACCGTTCTCCTCGGTCATCGACAGCAACGTCGATTCGCTGCGTGAGCGAAGTGCGTTGTCCAGTTTGCGTGAATCGATCGGATTGCCGATCAGCAACGTGCTGGCACCCCGACGCGACGTCACCGGGGTCAAACGAGCCGACAACCCGCTGTATCCCAACACCGGTCAAGGTTCGTCGATCTTTGGTGACCGCGGTTCGGTCGAACTGGCCGACCTGGTCGGACCCATTGCGATCGCCGAAGCGCCTCGCGACAACGACGCCGAAGGCATCGACTCCGACCCCAACGTCAGCTTCATCAACTTGAAGGACGGCGTCTACGAACAATTCCGAATCCAACTGCGTGACTCCGGCGATTCCTCCGACCCGTTCGCCGGTTCGGGAATCGACAACAACACGATTGTCGTCGCCGAAATCCCGGGCATCCGTGACCGCGGTGCGAACGTCACGCTGTTTGAAGACGATCGTCTGTTGATCGAAGGCATTCACTACACCTTCAACTATGACGAAACGAAAAATACCATCACGTTGACGCCGCTGGCGGGGATCTGGAACAACCAACGGGCGTACCGGATCGAGATGAACAATCGGGACCGCACGGTTCTGATTGCTCCGACCGCCGACCAGATCAACGACGGTGACCAGATCGAAATCACCGACAGCAACGGCGGCAAGGTGGTGTTCGAGTTCGAATCCGGATTCGTGATCCAGATGCCCGAGGCCTTGACGGTCGAGGTGCCGATCGAAGGGACCAATCAGGGCGGATTGATCGATGGCGGTGTCTTCACCATCAACGACGGTGTGAACCCGGTCGTCGTCTTCGAATTTGACCTGGACGGCACGTCGTTGCCGAGCAGCATCCCGGTCACTCTGCCGACCACGCCGACTCCCACCGATTCGGCAGACCTGGATGTGTTCCGAAACGCCATCGCCACAAACATCGCCGCGGCGATTGCGACCCAATCGGCAAATCTGAACGTCGATGTGCGGGTGGATGGACCACGGGTCATCATCGGCTCGGAACGGAACACCCGGATCGACGCTGCGACCAGCGGATTGGTGACCGCACCGCGGACGCTCGGATTGCAAGTCCCCTCGGCGGGAGCCGATGTCGGCGGCGTGCAAGCGGGTGAAACGTTTGAGATCAGCAACGGCTCGTTTGTGCAGGGATTCCAGTTCATCGATTCCACCCGTCCGACGCCGGCACCCGGTTTCATCGGCATCAACATCGATCCACTGCCCGGACCGCCGACGCTGCCGCTCGGTGCCAACGCGGTCGCCAATGCCATTCAGAATGCGATTTTGAGTTCGGCCTTGGAATTGACGCCGACGATCATCGGAACCACGGTGTATCTGGACTTGCCCGCCAGTGGTTCGGCCACGGTTCCGTCGGGGCAATTGCGTCCGGTCGGGGTCAGCCGAACACCGGCCGACGGCGATCTGATCACCTTCACGCCCAACGACGGCAGTGCGCCGGTCATCTTCGAGATCAACCGCACCGACGAGCGAGACACAAACGGCAACATCTTCGACGACGGTGTGTCCGATCAGAACCACATTCCGATCAACATCAGCCGGTTGACCACCGGCAACGAGTTGGCGGCGATCGCGGCCGGCGAGATCCAGGCCCGTTCGATTCCGGGCTTGTCGTCCAACGACGTCAATCCGATCAATGGCGGCATCCTCAAGATCGGGGGACAGCCCGGATTGCTGTTGTCGGTCTCCGGCACCAGCCTGGAAGTCATCGGATCACCGGACGTGACCGGACCCTCAACGTTGCAGATCTTTGGACCGCTGTTGATGTCGGTTCCGTTCACCGCGCCCAATGATGGTGACAGCTTCATCATCTTGGACAACGCCGGCGTACCGATCAATTTCGAGTTCGATTCCAACAACATCTTGAACAATCCGAACGCGGTTCGAATCCTGTTCTCGCGGTTTGATGATCAAGACACCGTTGCCACCTCGGTCGTCAATGCGATCAACGGATCCACCGTTGGATTGACGGCCAACAACCAGGGCGGCGGCACGATCTCGCTGGGGTTGATTCCCACTTCACGCGTGGACGTGAGCAACACGTCACTGACCAGCCGCCGCGGGATCGTCAGCGATGGAGAGCGAATCACCATCACCCAAGGTGCCTTGTCGGTGACCTATGAATTCGAATCGGTCAACAACGGCGGCGGCGTGATCGGCAGCAACGTGCCGGTACCGTTTGAACCCGGTTCGACCCAACAAGCCGTCTCGGACAGCTTGGCCGCCGCGATCACCAACAATCCGCGTGGATTGAACCTGAGTGCCGCGGTGGAATTCGACAACACGGTCAGTCCGCCGGTGCCCCGCGTGGCCCTTCGCGACCTGCCCGGCACCGTGGTCGACGTCACCGCCGCTCCGTCGCTGATTTTGACCGGCGTCCCCGGTGGTGCGATCCCGATCAGTATCTCGCCGGCCGATACCCCGTTCGACATCAAGCAAGCGATCCTTTCGGCGATCAACTCGGTCAACCAAGGCCCCGACGGCGTGGTCACGACCCTGGCCGCACAGGACCGCGGCGGTGCGACGTTGTTCGTCGAGAACAGCGTGCTGATCGATGGGCCGCTGACGAATTACTTCCTGCCTGCGATTCGCGACGTCCAAGGCAACGCGTTGGAAGCCAACCGGCCGGACAACACGACACAGTTCACGATTTTGATGCCCACGGTCGGACTGGATTACGGTGATGCACCCGACCCCGTCCTCAACATTCCCGGACGCTACCCGACCCGCTTGGTCAATGACGGGGCTCGCCACGTGGTGACCGATGGGTTGTACCTGGGGACGACCATCGACGCCGACCTCGACGGACAATCGTCGGTGGGAGCTGACGGCGATGACGCGTTGACGGGGGTTTCGACCACCGGCACCCTGTTCTCGGTGACCACGGTCAACGGCTCGACGGCGGTCAATGTCAACATCGCCACCGTGGACCCGACCACACGTGACGGCGATACGATCACGATCAACACCGGTGTCCGGACCGCGACGCTGGAATTTGACCTGAACGGACGCTTCGACGAAGACCACTACGCGATCCAACCGACCGATCCGAATTCGGTCGATTCGATCCTGCAAGCCATCGCCGCAGCGATCGCCGAAAGTCCCGTCGAGCCGGCGGCGATCGATTTCGTCTCGACCAGCATCGTGATCAGCGGTGATGACGAAGACGGCGTTTCGTTCTCCAGTTATCAAAACCCCAGCGGAGTGTTTAACTCCAATGTCGTCACGCCGATCACCTTCACGGTCACCGGCAGCGGCATCCTGCAAGGTTGGATCGACTACGATGGCGACGGCGACTGGAGCGAAAGTGAAGCGATCGCCTTCTTCGATCCGGGTGCCGATCCGGACACCGCGCGGCCGCGAACGTCGCTCGCACTGACCGGTGATGGAACGCGATCGTTCACCTTTGACACGTACGTTCCCGATTCGTCGCCCGCACCGCTGTTCCCGACCTACACCACCGCGCGATTCCGATTCTCGCGAACCGGAAACCTCTCGCCGGTCGGACTGTCACTCAGCGGTGAAGTCGAAGACTATCAGGTGCTGTTGCTCAACGGTGAGCCGCCGCAGCTCAATGCCAACACCACCACGCGACGCTTCTCCGTCGATGAAGGCCAGGTCCTGCAAGCCCTGGATATCGACGGCAACTTGACCGGGACGGTGCCATCGGATGACGGACTGTTGGTCGGCGTGTTTGATCGTGACGGCGACCCCGTGTCGATCTTGCCCGAAGACGCCACGGTCCGCGACCTGTTCACCGAAGACGGAACCTTCGCCGGCGAGCTGGATCTGGCCGCCAACGGGACCTTCACCTTCCGACCCGAAGAAAACTTCAACGGAAGTATCTCGTTCCAGGCTCGGGTGACGGATATCAAGTCCAATCCGGAGGAACAACTGGTCAACGATACGGCGATCACCGTGACGATCGACGTGTTGCCGGTCAACGACAAGCCCTTCGCGACCGAAACCGATGTGATCACCACGGCGACGATCGACGAAGACCAAATCACGATCTTCCGCGCCGAAGACCTGATCGATCCGTTCTACGCGGCCGGACCGGACAATGAGCTGAACCAACAGCTGATCTTCCAATCGGTCTCCAGCCAGAACTTGGGCGATTCGATCTCGGCACTCGGTGGGATCCTGGAAATCCTGCCCGACGGACGCAGCGTCCGCTACACACCGCCGACCGATTACAACGGCGACATCCCGGATGTGTTCAACTTTGTCGTCGCGGATGTCCCCGGCGGCAACCTGATCGCCCAAGCCGCGGACAAGCCGGGCACCGTGTCGATCACGATCAATGCGGTCAACGACCCGCCGATCGCCGGCGACGATTTCTTCAACGCTGTTGAAGATCAGAACCTGGTGATCGCGATCAATGGCGGCGGTTCCATCGTCGGCATTCTGGACAACGACCGCCCCGGTCCGCAGAACGAGATCGATCCCCCGGAAAATCAAACGATCAGTCTGCCCGAGGACCAGTTCCCGCTGACAACAAACCGCGGTGGGATCGTTCGGTTGCAGACCAACGGACAATTGCTCTACACCCCGCCGGGATTGTACAGCGGCCCGGACGGCTTCCGTTATCGCATTGTCGATAACCTGGGTGCCGAATCGACCGGTTTGGTCTCGCTCGATGTGGGCGGTGAAAACGACGCGCCGATTTTCCAAGGCGTCGACGGCCAAAAGGACGCGCAAAACGAACCCGTCGAAACGATCTCCTTGGCCGAAAGCAAACCGAATGCCCAGTCCACGGTGTACGACCTGGATACCTGGTTCACGGATCCGGAAAACGACACGTTGTCCTATCAGGTCACCAGCAGCAATCCTTCGATCGTGCAGGTGAATTTGCAGGGCAGCACGTTGACGCTGACTCGCCCGGCCTTCGCGTTCGGCTCGGTCGCATTGACCGTGCGGGCGTTCGACGGCAACGTGACGACCGAGCAAGAGGTGACCGTTTCGATCATCAACGAAAATGATTCGCCCCTGGTCATCGGATCACTCGATCCGCTCGAAGGAGACGAAGATGAAGTTACCCGTCGCGAACTGACGAGTGTCTTTAGTGATCCCGATGGAGATACGTTGACCTACGTCGTCGCGAGGCTTGGTTCGGTCATTCGCCCCTCCGATGCTCAGATCGCTGCCCATCCGCTGATCAACTCCATCGATTTCGAGGGAGACCAAATCGTCATCACCCCGAAGGCGGATCAATTCGGTGAAGTCACGATCGAAATCGAAGCGAGTGACTCTGCGTTCCGCGTCAGCGATAGCTTTACTCTGACGATCAATCCGGTCCCGGACGCGCCGGTTGCCGTCGCCGACAACTACAACGTCGCGATCGGATCCAGCCTGAACGTGCTCAATCCGGCAAACGGCTTGCTGCGAAACGACAGCGATGCCGATGGTGATCCGATCTCGGTCGACCTGGCCACGGTCACACCACCGACGCTGGGAACGTTGAACCTCAATGCCGACGGAACGTTTACCTACACCAGCAACGCCGGCGACGTCGGCTCGGTCGACTCGTTCACCTACCGCGTCGTCGATGCCCCCTCGAGCGGATCGCCGCGGTTCAGCGAATTCCGTACCGTGACGCTGACGCTGTCACAGTCGCGATACCAGAACCCGATCCAGGGAATGGAAGCCGACGTGACGGCCGATGGAAACATCTCGCCGATCGATGCTCTGCGGGTGATCAACTTCCTGTCACGGCGGGCACCGAGTTCCGGTCAAGTCGCGGTCGCCGACATCGGCTCTGGTCCGCCGGACTTCTACGACGTCGACGGAAACGGTTTCGTTAACCCCTTCGATGCCTTGCTCGTGATCAACACGCTCGCGCAGCGGCAAAACGCAGGTCAAGGCGAAGGCGAACAGATTGGCCGAGAACTTTCGGCATCCAGCACCGTTTCCTTTGCAACGGCAAACTCGGACTTCCTGCCGACGACCAACGTCCAGCGGTCGATCGAGCGAGAGCAAGAGACGCCGACGGTCGCCGATTCGACCGATGCCCTGCTGACCGCCGGCATCAACATCGAACCGGTTTCGTCGCAGCAAGCAGGGTCGATTCTGATCGAAAGCTTGGTCGAAACGCCCAGCGACGAATCGATCGATCACGCGATGGCCGACTTGTTGACGGAGCTGGATGACGCGTTCGAACTTTGACAACCCTGAATGCCGTGCGGCCGGCCCCCCGGTCGCCGGCGGTCGGTGGAAACCGCCAAAGTGGTTTTCGCCAACGCAATCGCCGGCCGTTTGTCGGTCAATAAACCCTTATTATACTAAACGTTTGCACCCCCCAAGGCCTCGCTCGTGACGGCTCGCTTGCATTCCCCGACGCGACAACACCGCAATTCAATCCGCCACCGGCGCGTCCCTTTCGGCCGCGCCAGGCCCCTACACTGGAGCTCGGTCCTACCGAGCGACTGAAGACTCCCTGCTGGATTTGAGCCGAATTTATTGTCAGCGGCCCGGCGCTGACACCACTCGATGAAGCACTCGTCGAGCCACCTTGTTTTATCATTTTTGATTTTTGGGATTCCCCGATGAGCTTTCGAAGCCTTGGTAACCGTGTCAGGAACCTCGCCGAGCGACGCCACGATCGGCAGCGCGCTCAAAAGCGTTTTCAAACGCGCCGGAACCTCGTCCAGCAATTGGAAGACCGGCGTCTGCTGGCCGGACCGGAGCTGATTGCGATCCGTCCCGATTCGGGGGCCCTGCTCCGCAACGGCGACACGTTGAATGTTGCTCCGAGCGAGTTCAATCTGCAGTTCCGGGCCGGTGCGGATATCAACGAAAGCACGATCACGACCGATTCGGTCAAGCTGGTCCGCAGCGGTGGCGATGGGACCTTCGGCGATGGCAACGAAGTCGACGTCGCGATGGGCTATGTCGGTCTGGAAACCCCCGGTGATACCGACCCGACCAACCTGCAACGCATCGTTTTCCGGCCCTCCAGTTCGGCATCGTTCAACTCGACCGATCCGGCCGCGGCGTTGCCCGACGACACCTACCAAATCCAAGTGTTCGGTTCCGGTGCCAACGTGCTCACCAACCTCAGCGGTGAAGCGTTCAACGGCGGGGTCGATGAATTCACCACCTTCCGCCTGGATCGTGGTGCCCAGGTGGTCGCGGTCGTTCCTCAACCGATCAGCTACAACCCGCTGTCCCAGGCTTCCGATGAGATCGTCGTCTACTTCGACGACCAACCCTTGGATCCGACACAGGTCATCGACCCCGCGTATTATCGGCTGGTCAACACGTCGGGCTCGATGACGTCGGCCGATGATTCGACGATGCTCGCCGAAACGGTCACTTATGATTCGGACGCCAATCGCGTCACGTTGAAATTTGCGTCAGCCATCCCCGAAGGCAACTATCGGCTTGATATCGGTCAGTCCGGCGGCGACAACTCGGCCCCCTCGACGGCCATCCAGGTCGGGAGCCTGAATTCGAGCAACGCGTTCGCCCAAAACGGATTCCTCGGTGACTCCGGCGGCGTCAGCGACAATGCGGCCGACGTCGACCTGTACAGTCTGCAACTGTCTGCCGGAAGCACGTTGACGGTCAACGTTTCGCCGCAGGCAGCGGGGCTGAACACCCGGCTGCGCTTGCTCCAGTTCCCCGGCGGAACCGAAGTCGAACTCGACAACGTCACCGCCGGTCCGGACTTGGACAACCTGTTGAGTTTCCCGGTCGCAGTCTCCGGCAATTACTTCGTTGAAATCACCAGCGCTGATGGTTCGACGGGGTCGTACCTGCTCAACGCCGCGGTGACCGCCAGCCCGATTGTGACCGACGACGACAACTCGACGTTTGACAGCGCCACCGATCTCGGCACGCTCGGGTCGGCCGATCTGCGCATCACGTCCAATATCAGTCGGCAACCGATCCCGATTCCGCCGCGGGCTGGCAGCGAAGACGAACCGGGGCACCGCCAAATTCAACGGGAAGCCCACATCGGCGCCCGGGGCACACAGCCGACGGTGCCCGCGGCCATTCGCACGGTCAACTACTACTTCCCCGACACGCTCGGCACCGACACCAACGGTGATCCCTACATCAACCTGATCACCGCCAAGGAAAAACAGATCATCCGCGAGATCTTCGAGATCTACGCGCAGCTATCGGGTTATGAGTTCATTGAGTCCCCCGCCACCACCCCCGGCGGCGATCAGTTGATGATCGGTAAAGGCGACTTCCGTGCGGTCAGTCCCGGACTTGGTCCCAACGACGGCGTGGCCGGGTTGGCCAGCGGCAGCTTTGCGCTGGCAAACGGTGCCATCTACGACCAGGCCAACCGGTTTTTCGGCGATGGTTTCACCACGGTGATGTTCCACGAGATCGGTCACTCGCTGGGTCTGGGACACTCGTACGATATTCCATCCAACATGGGCGGCGGCGTCCCCAACGATGTCCTGCCCGGCGATCATGATGTCGTGCACATGCAACGGATCGTGCCGCCGAACTCGACCGACATCGACATGTACGGCTTCACGTTGGCCCAGCCGGGACAGCTGCGGGCCGAGACGATTGCCGAGCGATTGGCCACACCCAGCCTGCTCAACACCGCGATGTCGCTCTACCAGGAAGTCGACGGCCAGTGGCAGTTGATCGCCCGCAACGACCAATATTTTGGCGCCGACTCGTTCCTGGAATTGCATCTCGAAGCGGGCAACTACTCGATCGGCATCACCAGCACCGGTAACACCGACTACGACCCGAACGTTCCCGATTCCGGATACGGCGGCACCACCGACGGTGCGTATGATTTGCAACTGTCCTTCCAGGCCGAACAGGACGGCGTGTTGCTCGACGCCGACGGCACCGCGTTTGACGGAGATGCCGACGGCACCCCCGGCGGCGTGTATTCGTTCTGGTTCCAATCCAACGACCCGGACACGACGATCTATGTGGGCAAGCAGAGTGACACGACGCCCGGACCGGAAGGCGACGGGCGATTGTCCAGCCCCTTTGACACGGCCCAAGCCGCCCTGCGGCAGGCGGGCAACCGCATCGTCGTCCCACTTGACGGCGCCGATTCGATCAACGACGGCGAGCGTTTCGTTATTGATGACGGCATCAATGTGGCCACGTTCCGCTTTGGCACGTTAGGATCCAATCCGGTCGACATCAGCGCTGCCAACACCGCGGCCGATGTGGCTGCCGCCATCCAAACGGCGATCAACAACGCGAAAACGGCGGGGCGTCTGAGCGCGTCGGTCAACGTCAGTGTGTCGACACGGATCGTCCAATTCTCGGGCATCAACAACCTCAATATCGCGGGTTCGCCCACGTTGATCGCCACGCCCAATCCGATTCGGATTCTGGCCAACGGCGGCGACGACCTCGACATCGCGACGGCCTTTGACAACCGCCCGTACCTGATCGGCCAGGACACCTCCGGTAACGCGCTCGATGATGGAGCGGAATTCCTGGTGCCGCAGGGCGTCAACGTGATGATCGAAGCCGGCGCTCTGTTCAAAATGCGTCGCGCGAACCTGGACGCCGGGACGTCGTCGGGCAACCTCGACCGCAGCAACTCGTCGATTCAGGTGCTGGGAACTCCCGAACAATCGGTTCTATTCCGTTCCTATCACAATGACTCGGTCGGGGGCGATTCCGATGGCGTCGGCCCGGGCACCTCTCCCGGCGACTTCGGCGGAATTGTGTTCCGCGCCGATGCCGATTTGGATGCCAATGGCATCTATCTGAACTATGTCAACCACGCCGACATCGACAACGGCGGTGGCAATGTCTTTGTCGACGCCAACGAGTTGCCGTTCGCGCCGATCTACGTCACGGACTCGCGACCGACGATTTCGTTCAACCGCATCACCAATGCCAAGAGCCCGGCGATCTCGGCGAGCCCCGATGCGTTCGACGATTCGAACGACCGAATCGGACCGGACATCCGCGGCAACTTCCTCGCCGACAATGCGGTCAATGGTCTGTTCATTCGGGTCAAGACGTCGCTCGGTTCCACGCTCGACAAACTGACCGTTTCGGGGCGTTTTGACGACACCGACATCACACACGTGTTGAGCGAAAACCTGATCATTTCCGGTGCCGCCGGCGGTCCATTCTTGACCCCCGCGCGCCAACTGGTCGCGCGTGCGGCCGGTCGGCTGGTCGTCGATCCCGGTGTGGTCGTCAAACTGGATCAATCACGGATCGAGGCCGAACGCGGCGCCGGCGCGTTGATCGCCGAAGGCACGTTGAATCGCCCCGTGATCTTCACCTCCATCGCCGATGATCGTTACGGCGGAAGCGGGTCGTTCAACTCCGATCCGACCAGCGGCCCCTCGCCTGCACCCGGGGATTGGGGCGGTTTGTACTTCGGCCAATCGACCTCCGGTAGCATCGACAACGCATTGATCGCCTACGGCGGTGGTTCGGCACCGATCGAAGGCGGCGCCGTCCCCTTCAACGCGGTCGAGATTCATCAAGCGGAAGTCCGCATTGCCAACAGCACGCTGCAGTCCAACGCCGGTGGCGGTGGCGGTGGATCGCGAAATGGTCGTGGCGGACACAGCGATGCCACGATCTATGTCCGCGGGGCCCAACCGATCATCGTGGACAACACGATCATCGACAACAGCGGACCGGCGATCAACATCAACGCCAACGCGATGCGCTGGGAAACCCAACGTGACTCCGGACGCACGACCGGGCCGATCGATCGCTACTCCCAGTTCGATGACAACAAAGGCCCGTTGGTGCGGCTCAACGAACTCGACGGCAACTCGATCAACGGGATGCTGGTCCGCGGTGAGCTGTTGACGACCGAGACCTTCTGGGAAGACACCGACATGGTCCACGTGATCTCCGGCGAAGTCATCGTCGGCAATCACCACACCTACAGCGGATTGACCCTGCAAAGCAGCAATTCGGAAAGTCTGGTCATCAAGGCGACCAACGGCTCGGCCGGTTTCACCGCCACCGGAAGCCCGCAGGAGATCATCGATCGCATCGGCGGCACCATCCATGTGTTGGGAACCCCCGGACACCCGGTGGTGCTCACCTCGCTCGCCGACGACTCGGTCGGCGCCGGGTTCACACCCAGCGGTGCACTCAACAGCAACACCAACAACTCGGCCAATCCCACGACCGGGGCGGCCGGCCAATGGCGTGGATTGCTGTTCGATGAATTCAGCAACGACCGCAACGTGGCGATCGTCCGCGAAGCGGAAAACCCGTTGACCAACGGCAGAGATGTCAACCGCAACGTCGTCGTCGCACAGAACCTGGGCGTGATCGCTCCGGACCAGAAAAGCGGTGACGAAAACCGTCGGCTCGGTTTCGTGGTCAAAGGCTACATCAGCCCGACCAGCCCGGACGACGTCGATGTTTACAGCTTTAACGGAACCGCGGGGACGGAAGTCTGGATCGACATCGATCGCACCGACACCAACTTGGACGCGGTCGTCGAAATCATCAACTCCTCCGGTACCGTACTGGCCCGATCGGTCCGCTCCGGTGAGGCCGACACCGGTAACCTGAACGCCGCCACGCTGATCAAGAACCCATTGCTCGGCGGCGACCACTACACCCAAAATTTCCGTGATCCCGGTTTCCGTTACACCCTTCCCGGGACGCCCGGTCAGACCGGCACCTATTTCGTTCGGGTCCGCAGCAATCCCGCGGCGCTCGGTGATCTCACGCAGCTTCGCGGCGAAAGCCGTGGCGAGTACCAGTTGCAAATCCGGCTCGACCAGGTCCAGGAATTCCCCGGTTCGACGGTCCGCTACGCCGACATTCGCAATGCCGAAACGGGAATCGATGTCCGCGGATTGCCCGCCCACAGCCCGCTGATCGGTGAAGCCGGCGAAACCAATGACGCCAACCAGACGTTCGATCAGGCCCAACAACTGGTCAACCTGCTGGAAACCGACCTGGCGGCATTGGGCATCTCCGGAAATCTCTCCAGCGAAACCGATGCGGATTGGTATCGCTTCCGATTGGATCAAACCGGCGTTCAGGTGATTCCCGGCGTCAACGACAGTGCCGGCACTATTGCGGTGGTGTTGGATCTGGATTATTCCGACAAGGCGGTCCGCGCGGACACCACCGTTGCGGTCTTTAACGAAGACGGTGATCTGGTCTTTATCGGACGAGAATCCAACGTCGAAGACGATCGCAACGCGTCTGCCGACGGCAGCATCGACGATCTGAGCCGTGGATCCTTGGGGACCAAAGACGCTTACATCGGTCCGATTCACCTGACACCCGGTGGCGAGTTCTTTGTCGCGGTGATGAGCGATCGATTGTTGCCGACCGCGCTGACCGGCGTCTTCCAAGCCAATCCGGCCAACCAGGGGAACGGCCTGGTCCGACTCGAACCGGTCAACTCGGTTTCACGAATCGTCGAAGATCACCTCGGATTCCAAGGTTATTCGTCACGCGGAATCGACATCCTACCGGAGACTCCGCAAGGCCTGTTCGACATCAACACGTTGACCGGCGTCGGCATGAACGTGCGGCCGTTCACGCTTCAGGATGTGGCGTTGTACGTCGCAACGGATGAACCGGAGAACGACAACAGCAATCGCAACAGCGACCACCTTTACACCGTCGATCCCTTCCAAAGCTCGCGTTGGTTGACGCGTGTCACCGACGGCGGTGGGCTCAATGGCGGTGTCAATGACGTTCAAGACGTGGTGATTCGAACCGATGGCCGAATGTACGGCTATCAACGACTCAACAACAACGCGTCCAGCGTCGGTGCGTTGGTCAACATCGATCCGGAAACGGGCAACATCACGCTGGTCGGCAACGACAACATCAACGGCCAGACTCCCACCCCGAACACGTCGTCGTATTCCAACCAGATCCAGGACAACATTTCGCGGGTCCGTCGCGCCGACCAGTTCACGACATCCGACGAAGTCGACGCGCTGACGTTCCGACGTGTCGGGACCACCGGCCCCGCCACGGCGCCGACGCCGATTTACGACGTGTATTATGCCGTCCGTGAATCGGACAACTCGTCGAAGCTGTACCTTGCGACCGAAGATGGTGACGCAACCTTGACGTTCAATGCCCGCAATACGTACGGGGTCAAGGGCGACATTCAACCGTCCGACGTTGCCTACCAGACCTACAATCTGACGGTGCGCGGTACGCCTCCGGCCAACGGTCCGACTCCCCAGACGACGATCCGGATCAAATCAAAGATCGCTGGCTTGGCCGGTGCGTTTGATCTGGTCATCAACCCGTTCCGTCCCAACAACACCAACGCCGTCGTCAACGTCGCCGGCAACACCATCACGTTGACGCTGGGCGGAACCGGCGGGCCACCGATCACCGGCGCACCCTCGGCTCAAGCCATCGTCGATGAGATCAACAACGACCCGGTCGCCAGCCAACTGATCACCGCGGTGATTTACAGCGGCAACGATGACAATCGCGGAAACGGTTCGCCGGGAACGCCGGCGATCACGACCAGCTCGGTGTTGACGACCGCGGCCAGTGACGGCGCCAACGGACCGCTGGTCGGACGGGTCACCGGCCTGTCGTTTGCCAACTTCTTCGGCACCGGCAATCTGTACGGTGTGACCGACGCAGGCGAGTTTTTGGAGATCAGTCCCTTCACCGGCGACGTGATCAATCGCGTCGATGCGACCAACGCGATCGGCGTGCCCAACCTGGAATTCCAAGGTCTCTCCCTCGGTCCGCAAAACGTCGAAGGCGGGGCGTACCAGAACGTCCTGTTCGCCGTCACGACCGATGGCCAACTCGTCGCCTTTGACACCTCCGGAAACGGATTCCTGGCCTTCGAATCCGGCGGTGCGGCGCAATTGCTCAGCACCGGCGCCGGTCCCGACGGCGGCTTCTTTACCCTGACCACCGACGCGGGCCTGTTTGGTCGTCAAACGACCGATCCGATCGCGGCCGACGCTCCCTCGTACCTGAGCGTCAACGAAACGCAGTCGATCAACACGACCGGATCCGGATCCGGCGGGACCTTCACGTTGTCGATGGTGGTCGACCAAGGTGGCGTCACCAGTCCCGCCACTAATATCGACGCGACACAGACGTTGATCACGGTCCAGGACTCATCTGAATTCCCATCCGCCCCGTTTAATATCCAAATCGGCAGCGAGGAGATCCGCGTCGATTCGGCCGTGGGCAATGCATGGACGGTGACCCGAGGTATCAACGGAACCTTTGCGGCAGCGCACGCCGACACCGCGACGGTGTTCGAAAAAGTGACGTCGTTTACCACCAGCACCCTGTCGCTGCCGGGCGGTGATTTCCTTTCGTCGGCGATCAACGACACGACGTTGACGATTCCGGTCCTCAATGCGAGTGCGTTTCCCGCGGCACCGTTTACGATCCGCATCCAAGACGAAGAGATGCGCGTCAACACTGTCAACACGATCGCCAACGAGTTGACGGTGGACCAGCGGGGTGACAACGGCACGGCGGCCGCACACCACAGCAACTTCAGCGAAGTGCTGAACGTTTCCGATACCCTGTCCGTTCTCGATGCAACACCCTTCCCATCGTTCGGTGGATTCAACATTCGAATCGGCGGCGAAGACTTGCGAGTCACCAGTGTGGCTCCCAACCCCGGTGATTTCGGCGCCCAATTCTCGGTGATTCGCGGCGCTAGCGGAACGTCGCCGGCCAGTCACGCGTTCGGGGCCGGCGTGGCACGCGTCGACACCACG